>NZ_JBVIPA010000042.1:11842-80127 GCF_055578365.1 Streptomyces sp. NPDC033131 | reverse complement strand
AGGCGGTAGACCGTGGCCCCGCCGCCGCGGGCGAGGGTGTACTCGATCACGCGGACCACGACCGGGTTGCGGCGGCTCTTGCGGTCCTTTTCGGCATGAACCGTGCTGAGGTAGGAGCCGTCGCCGAGGACCTGGGTGACGGGCAGCGCCGCGCTCTTGCGCACCCGCCACAACAGGTCCGCGCCGCTCGCCCGGGCGGCCTGCCACAACTCGAACCCGTAAAAGCCCCGGCCGGCCAGCAGCAGCATCCCTTCTTCAAGCTGGGGGAACAGCTGCCGGGAGAGTTTCTGCTCGCTCGCCGACTGGGGGCCGATGACAGCCCCGAACACCACGTGGGTGCCGCATTCCGCCAGTGCGACCAGCCGTGCCTGCGGAAACGCGGCTGCTCCGCGCTCGGACACATGGCGACCGAAGAATTCCTCGTTGGCCACGGTGTCCGCCACGTCCAACGTCGTGCCGTCCACCGCGACCAGACGCCAGTGCCGGTACCAGGCACCGGCCGTCCCGGGCACGGCCACCGGACGGCACACCCGCCCGAACAGCACCTTCAACGGCTCCACGCCCAGCCGCCGCCGCGCCCGCCCGATCGCGGCGGTCGTCGGAACACTCCACGACCCCCGCCCGCCCCGCAGCCCCTCGCCCAGCAGACGCGCGACCTCTTCATAGGGCTGGCCGAAGAACAGGCACATCGCCAGCACGAAGTACACGACCACCCGGGCCGGCAGCAGACGACTGCGCTGCTCACCCCGCCCGGTCTCCGCGATCACCTCATCGACCAACTCCGGCGGAAACGCCCGCGTCAGCACCCCGATCGCGATCCGGTCCGACAAACGCTCACCCGCCGACGACCTGACCTGCCCCACCCTCGCCACACCACAACCAACGAGCCAGGACCATCTAAGTCACCGGCATTGGTCCTAGTGGAGTTCCGACGTGTCCTCGAACAACTGCCGCATCGTCGAGCGGTAGTTGGTCCGCACGTGCGCGAGCGCGTGCGCTCGCGCACGCTCCGGGTCGCCGGAGGCGATGGCCTCGTACAACTCGCGGTGCTCCACCAGGAGTTGGGGCCACTCCTCGTTCCGTCGGGTCATCCAGCGCAGGCGGCCGGCGACCGGCTCCAGCGCGTCGATCAGCAGACTGTTGTCCGCCATCGCCACGAGGCGGTCGTGGAGGCGGCTGTTGACGTCGGTGATGGCCTCGGCGTCGCCCGCCTCGGTCGCGGCGGCCGCGAGGGCGAGGAGTGCCTGGACCTCGGCGAGGTCGCCGGGAGTCGCACGGATCGCGGCCAGCCCGGCGGCGTAGACCTCCAGCGCCTCGCGCAGTTCGAAGAGCTCCTTGACGTCGTTCGGGGTGAGACGGCGTACGACCGCGCGGCGCGGGGTCTCGAAGTGGACGAACCCCTCGGTGACCAGGGCTCGGATCGCCTCGCGGACCGGCACCCGGGAGACCCCGAAGCGCTCGGCCAGCTCGCGCTCCACGAGCCGGTCGCCCGGGCGGAGGCCGCCCGCGATGATCTCCTGCCGCAGCGTGGCGAGGACGCGCTCGCGCACCGCGCCGAGGGGTTCGATCTTCGTCGTGGAGCTCATGGGTCCATCCTCGCCGACCCCGGGGGTCTTTTACGGAGCGTTAACCAGGGTGACATCGGCCGGAACGGTTGACGGGAGGAGCATGACGGCAGTTTGGTATACCAAACTTGTGGCCAAGCGACCGGAACCAAGCGACCGGAAAGCAGTCCTCCTCCGTCCCCCAGCTCCTCATGGAGGCCCCGTGTCCCTCGCCGACCGTGCCGAAGTCACCGGCACCACAGCGTTCGTCCCCGACCCCCGGCTCACCAACGAAGACCTCGCACCCGCCGGTAAGCGCAACTGGAAGGTCTTCGACCTCTTCGCCCTGTGGATGTCCGACGTCCACAACCTCGGCAACTACACGTTCGCCGCCGGTCTGCTCTTCCTCGGCATGAACGTCTGGCAGGTCTTCACGTCCCTGCTCGTCGGCTTCGTGATCATCTACGTCGGGATGAACATGATGGGCCGCATCGGGCAGCGCACCGGCGTCCCCTTCCCGGTCGTCAGCCGGATCGCCTTCGGCGTCTGGGGCGCCAACATCCCCGCCCTGATCCGGGCGGTCATCGCCATCATGTGGTACGGCATCCAGACCTACCTCGCCTCCGTCGCCGTCAACGTGATGCTGCTGGCGGCGTGGCCCGGCCTGGAGTCCTGGACGCACAACTCCTTCCTCGGGCTCGACGCGCTCGGCTGGGTGTCGTTCGTGGCGCTGTGGCTGGTCCAGGCGGCGATCATGAGCCAGGGCATGGAATCCATCCGTAAGTTCCAGGACTTCTGCGGCCCGGCCATCTGGGTCGTGATGATCGCGCTGGCGGTCTGGATCCTGGCGAAGGCAGGCTGGACCATCTCGCTCACCAGCACTCCGCACCCGGTCTCCGTCGGCGAGCAGTGGCGCCAGTGGTTCGGCGCGGTCGGCCTGGTCCTCGCCACCTACGGCACCCTGATGCTCAACTTCTGCGACTTCTCCCGCTTCGCACCCGACTACAAGACGGTCCGGCGCGGCAACTTCTGGGGCCTGCCGGTCAACTCCACGGCCTTCGTGATCGTGTCGGTCATCGTCACGGCCGGCGCGTACGAGGTGTTCGGCAAGGAGATCACCGACCCCGCCTACCTCGTCGCCGAGATCGGCAACACCTGGGTACTGGTGCTGGGCGCGCTGACGTTCGCCATCGCCACGATGGGCGTCAACATCGTCGCCAACTTCGTCTCACCGGCGTACGACCTGGCCAACGTCTGGCCGCAGAAGATCACCTTCAAGGTCGGCGGCATGATCAGCACGGTGGTGGCGCTGCTGGTGACCCCGTGGAACCTCTTCTCCAACCCCACGGTCGTCAACTACTTCCTCGGCGGTCTCGGCGCCTTCCTCGGCCCGCTGTTCGGTGTGATCATGGTCGACTACTACTGGGTCAAGCGTGGCCGGGTCGACATCGACGAGCTGTTCAACGCGCAGCCCGGCTCCCGCTACCACTACCGCAAGGGCGTCAACCCCAAGGCGCTGTGGGCGTTCCTGCCGTCGGCGGCGGTCGCGGCGGTGCTCGCACTGGTGAAGACGTTCAGCGATGTCGCCCCGTACTCCTGGTTCATCGGCACGGCGCTGGCCGCCGGACTGTACGTGGCGCTGTGCCGCGCCGAGCGCGCCGCCGACGCCGGGGCCATGGCCCACAAGCCCCTGGAGGTCTGAGAAACGTGCGAGTCGTCGTCACCAACTGCAACACCACGCAGGAGATGACCGAGGAGATCGTACGAGGTGCCCGGGCCGCGGCAGGCCCGGGCACCACCGTGACCGGGCTGACCCCCGCCTGGGGCCCCGAGTCCGCGGAGGGCTGGCTCGACAGCTACCTCTCGGCCGCGGCGGTCATCGACCTGCTGCGCACCTACGACGGTCCGCCGTACGACGCCGTGGTGATGGCCGGCTTCGGGGAGCACGGGCGGGAGGGCGTGCGCGAGCTGGTGGGCGTGCCGGTCGTCGACATCACCGAGGCCGCCGCCCATCTGGCCTGCCTGCTGGGACGCAGGTACGGGGTCCTCACCACGCTGGAACGGTCGTGCGGCCAGATCGAGGACAGCCTGGAGCTCGCGGGCGTGGGCCGCAACTGCGCGGCCGTCGTCGGTACGGGGCTCAGCGTCCTCGACCTCGGGGAGGGGGATCCGGAGCGCACCGAAGCGGCCTTCCTCATGGCCGCCGAGCAGGTGCGCCGGGCCGGCGCGGAGGTCCTGGTGCTGGGCTGTGCCGGAATGACGGGGTTGCAGCGCACGGTGCGGGAGAAGCTCGGGCTCCCGGTGGTCGACGGGGTCGCGGCGGCGGTGAAACTGGCGGAGTCGCTGGTGACGCTGGGGCTGACGACGAGCCGGGCGGGAAGCTACGCGAAACCGGTGCCGAAGAGGCGGACGTGGGGGCGGCCGACAGGGTGATCCAGGCCGAGCGCGGCAGAAGGTGCCGTTCACGGACGCCACTCGTACCGCACATCCGGCTCGCGCTCCTCGTTCCCGCCGCCGTCCGTGAACTCGACGGCGACAAAGCCGTGTCGCTCGTAGAACCGGTGGGCGGGCTTGTTCACCTGGAAGGTCCACAGGCTCAGCCCCGCCGGGCTGCGCTCCTTGGCGAGAGCCAGGAAACGGTCACCGATGCCGCGTCCACGCCAGTCGGGGTCGAGGTAGAGCTGGGACAGCACGTTGCCGTCGAGCACCAGCACCCCCACGGTCCCGGCCCCGCCCGCCGCCTCGGCGACCCAGGTCTCGCGCAGCGGCACCACGACCTCCCGGAAATAGGCGCGGACCTCGTCGTCGGAGCGGGGCCTGACGACCGTCGGCAGAGCGGCGGCGAAGGAACGCAGCCAGACGTCGGCCGCGGAGGCCGCGTCCGGGGCGGCGGCGCGACGCAGGCCGACGGCGGCTTCTGAGCGGTTCACAGGCGTACGTCCTCCTTCTTGTCAGGGACCGCAATCCTGTCCGGGACCGCAGCGGTCGCTGTGATCTCCACCAGCTGCCCGGTGTATCCGAGGCAGGCCACTCCGAGGAGGGTCGACGCATGCGGACCGGCACTCAGCCCGGACGCCTCGACGACCTCCCACACGGCGGAGAGCACCGTGGGTTCGCTGCTCACGACGTACACGTCGGTCGCCAGCACGTGTTCCAAGCCGCTCCCGACAGCCCGGAGTTGTTCACCGAGATTCACGATCACCTGCTCGGCCTGCTGCACCGGATCTCCCGCGCCGACCAACTCCCCCTCGGCATCGAGGGGTACCGCCCCGGCCAGAAAGGCGAGTTTCGTCCCGGCCTCGACGACGGAGGCGTGGGAGTAGGCGGGCGGGGGGAACAGGGCGGGGGAGGTGACGCGCTGGATCATGACGCTCCTGGGTCGGTCGCCGGCAACTTGCCGATCATCCGGGCCTGCGGACGCGCCCGCATCCGAATTACCCGGCGGCAGGCCCCGGCGACTCTCCGGCCACGGCCGCGCGACGCCCCGCGGCTGCCCGGCGGACTGCTGACGCTCCCTGATCCGCTCGGCCGCCTCGACCCGCTCCAGGCGGTACAGCCGGACCTGCGGTGCGCCCCTGACCCGCGGGTCGACACTGAGCCGGTCCGGCGCCCCGAGCAGCCGGTGCACCAACCCGCCGGTCCACCCCCGCACACGCAGCCCGGCCAACGAGACATACCGCTGCCCGTCCTCCTCGTGCGTCCCGCGATCCACCATCGGTTACCCCCCCGTGCAGCCGCCCGGCAGCCCCTCGCCTGTGGCTTGTCGTAACGCTCTGTGATGACAACTCCTATTGAAGCGGACCCCACTGACAATCGCCGTCCGAGGTGGCGGAGAGAGACCGGAGGAGCCACGCACACCATCAATCGCGTGGAGATACGGAGAGCGGCTCCCTACGCTGCGGCCATGCCTTCCCACCCTGACCCCGCCTTCCTGGACGTTGTCGCCGACCGCCTCGCGGCTCTCCCCACCGTCCAGGCGGTCGCCCTCGGCGGCTCCCGGGCCCAGGGCACCCACAAGCCCGACAGCGACTGGGACTTGGCCGTCTACTACCGGGGCCCGTTCGACCCCGCCGACCTGCGCGCCCTCGGCTGGGAGGGCGAGGTCTCCGAGGTCGGAGGCTGGGGTGGTGGCGTCTTCAACGGGGGTGCGTGGCTGTCGATCGACGAGCGGCGCGTGGACGTCCACTATCGCGATCTCGACGTGGTGGAGCACGAGTTGGGGGAGGCGGAGGAGGGGCGGTTCCGGGTGGAGCCGCTGCTGTTCCATCTGGCGGGGATCCCGAGCTATCTGGTCGTGGCGGAACTGGCGATCAACCGGGTACTGCGCGGCGAACTCCCGCGCCCGGCCGCCTACCCGGAGAAGCTGCGGGCCTCCGCCGCCGAGCGCTGGCGCGGCACCGCCCTCGCCACCCTCGGGTACGCCGAGGCCAACCACGTCCCGGCGGGCCGGCTCACGGAGGTGGCCGGCGCCATCGCCACGGCGGCCGTACAGGCCGGGCACGGTGTTCTCGCGGGGCGAGGGGAGTGGGTGACGAACGAGAAGCGGTTGCTGGAGCGGGCCGGATTGCGGGGCGTCGACGAGATCTTCGTACGGTTGCGTCCGGAGCCCGACGTGCTGGGCGGAGCTGTTGCCGACGCGGAGCGGCTCCTGACCGCACGGGCATAGCCGGAACCCGGCCGCGCAGTCACGGGCCGACCGGGACGCGACGGCAGGCATTGCGTTCATAAAGAACACGCCTCTCCGGACAACCGTCACATCCCCGAAATGCGACCGTTCCTTTCCCTCCAAGGACGCGATCTACCGTGGACACCACAGTCCACAGCCCGGCCACCGTCGCCCGAAGGCACACCCCCGCCTCGCACAGACGACAGGAGCCCCGTGTCACGCCCCGCCGCTCTGGCCCTTCCGCCCTGGCTCGCCCACGCTCTTCGCGCTCAGCGGGGGCCCGTGCCCTGGAGCGCGGTCGTGCGGGGGGCGCTGGCCTCCGGGCCCTTGCTGCTGGCGGCGGTGCTCGCCGGACGGGCCTCCCTCGGAGTGATCGCGGCCATCGCCGCGATGCTGGCCGGGATCAACGACCGGCCCGGCAGCAGGCGGGCCTCGGTGAGGCGGCTGGGTGCGCCCGCGCTCGCGGGGGCCGCGGGACTGCTCGTCGGCACGCAGGCCGGGGAGCAGGTCGGGGCCGTCACGCTGACCGTGCTCCTCACCCTGGTCGGGCTTGTCGCCGGGAGTATCAGCGCCATAGGGCCCGTCGCCTCCGGGGCCGGGACACAGTTGCTCGTCGCCTCCGCCATCGGGGCCGGGATGCCGGTGCCCGAGGAGGGCTGGCTACGGGCGCTCGCCTACCTCGCGGGCGCCGGGTGGCTGATCGGACTGCGGCTCGTTCTCCCCACGCCCGGTGCGATCGCCGGCGACTTCAGGTTCGACGGCGAGCGCGAGGCCGTCGCCGCCGTGTACGACGCCGTGGGGGAGCTGCTCGACGCCGCGGGCACCGCCGACGCCAGTACGCGGCGGGCCGCCCTGACCGCCGCGCTCGATCACGCACAGGACGCCCTCGCCGGGCCCCGGCTGCGGCGGTACGCAAGCTCCTCGGCCGAGCGGCGGCTGCACGCGCAGTACGCCGCCGCGCTGCCTCTCGCCGAGGCCGCGACCGCACTGGCCTGGGCCGGGGACGCGGTGTCCGGGCGGGCGTCCGAAGGACCCCGGCGCCTCGCCGCCGCCATACGGGACAACACGCACACCGGGCCGCTGCCCGCGCCCTCCCGTTCCGCGCCGGGGCTGCGTGCCCTCGACGACGCCCTCCTGCACGCCGCCGAGGCCTTCGACCGGGGCAAGGGGAGCGACCTGCACACGCGTCGGCGGGGGGTCGGGGATGTGCTGCGCACCGCCTTCGGTGCCGGGGGGCGGGAGTACGGACTGCGGGTCGCTCTCTGCTTCGGGGCCGGCGTGGGCGTGGCACAGGCGCTGCACCACGCCCGCTGGTACGGGGATCACACGCACTGGTACTGGCTGCCCGCCACCGCCGTGTTCCTCGTCAAGCCCGACCTCGGGCCGCTCGTCTCCCGCGTGCTGTGCCGTGCTGCCGGGACCGTCCTGGGGGCCCTCGTCTTCGCCGGGTTCGCCGCGGTGCTGCCCCGGCCGGAAGGACTCATCGCGCTGGTCGCCGTCAGCGGCGCCCTGATTCCCGTCGCCACGCGGCACTTCGCCGCGCAGACCGCCGTCGTCACCGTGCTGGTCCTGTCGCTCGTGATGGTGGGCGGCGAGCCGCAGGCGTCCGCCGGGCGCATCGGCGAGACCCTGCTGGCCTGCGCGATCGTGCTGATCGTGGGGCACCTGCCGATGCCGGGGCAGCGGGCGGGCGGAGTGCGTGCGCGGCTTGCCGTGGCGGTGAACGCGGCGCACGCCTACCTCGCGCACGTCCTGCGCGAGTCGGACACACACCTGGTGGGCGACGCCCGCGCCGGGGCCGCCCGCACCGACACTGCCCGCACCGACACTGCCCGCGCCGGGGCCGCCCGCACCGACACTGCCCGCGCCGGGGCCGCCCGCACCGACACTGCCCGCACCGACACTGCCCGCGCAGGGACTGCCCGCACCGACACTGCCCGCGCAGGGACTGCCCGCACCGACACTGCCCGCGCCGGGGCCACCCGCACCGAAACCGTCCGCGCAGGGACTGCCCGCACCCGCACCGCCCGCGCCGGGACTGCCCGCACCGACACCCCCCGCACCGACTCCGACGCCCGTGCCCTCCGTTGGACCCTCCGCCGCGAGGCCTACCGGACGCTCGCCGCCGCCCGCTCGGCCGTCTCCGTCGCCGGCGCCGAACTTCCCGCGCTCGCCCGGCACGCCGAGGGCGCGGACGAGGTCGCCGACACCCTCGAACAGCTCGTCGACACGACCACCGCCTGTGCCGTGCACCTCGACGACACGGGGCGCCTCACACCGGACCACGCCGAACGCCTGGTCGCCCTCCTCGACGAACTCGCCGGTCATCGGGAACGGGTGGGCCTGCGGCCGCCGGACATCCCGCTCGCCGTGTAGGCGGCCGGGAGTGTTGCGGCGAAGAGCATGCCGGGCCCCTGCCGAAGGCCGTCGGCGGCGGGCGGTCGGGGGATCAGGGTGCCCGCACGCCACCCCGGACAGAGCGGCGACGGGATGCGCGGTTCGGCTCACGCCGGGCGACCACGGCGTCGTACGTTGGCGTGATGAGTGACTCTCCGGCCGAGTACACCGCCCGTGGCGAACCCGCCGATCTCATCGTCACCGGCTGCACCGTCCTCGTGCACGACGAGCGGGAGCGGATCGGGTTCGAGGAGGACGCCGCGATCGTCGTACGGGACAACGTCGTGGAGTCCGTGACGAGCGCCGCCGCCGTCGAAGGTCTGCCCGCCGCCGAACGCCTCGACGCACGTGGTCAGGTCGCCCTCCCCGGTCTGGTCAACTGTCACACCCACGCCCCGATGGTCGCGCTGCGCGGGCTCGCCGAGGACCTGCCCACCGAGGAGTGGTTCAACGACGTCGTGTGGCCCGTGGAGGCCAACCTCACCCGGCGGGACGTGGAGCTGGGGGCGCTGCTCGCCTGCGCCGAGATGATCCGGGGCGGCGTCACCTGCTTCGCGGACCACTACTTCAGCATGGACGCGGTCGCCTCGGTCGTCGCCGAGAGCGGAATGCGGGCCCTTCTCGGCGAGGCGTACTTCTCCTCGCAGGGTGCTCAAGGGCGGGAGGGTTCCCTGGAGTTCGCCCTACGGCACCGTGGCGGCGCCGGCGGCCGCATCACCACCGCCCTCGCCCCGCACGCCCCCTACACCGTGGACGACGCCGACCTCGCCGCCACCGCCGACCTCGCCCGCGAGCACGGCCTCCCCGTCCACATCCACGCCGCCGAGAACCGCGACCAGACCGACGCCAGCCTGGCCCGGCACGGCGCCACCCCGATCGAGGTCCTCAAGCGCACCGGGATCCTCGACACGGACGTCCTGCTCGCGCACGGCAGCGGCATCGTCGAGCGCGACCTGCCCCTCCTGGAAGGCGCCGCGGGCCGTACGGCCGTGGCCACCGCACCCCGCGGATACCTCAAGTTCGCCTGGCCCGGCACCACACCGGTGCGCGCCCTGCGCGACATCGGCATCCCGGTCGGACTCGCCACCGACGGCGCCGCCTCCAACAACTCCCTCGACGTGTGGGAGTCGATGGCCCTCACGGCCCTGATCCAGAAGTCCACGACGGGCGACCCGCGCTGGCTGACCTCCCGGCAGGCACTGCACCACGCCACGCTGCAGAGCGCCCGGGCGGTGGGTCTCGGCGAGGCCGTCGGCAGCATCGCGCCCGGGCGGCGGGCCGACATCGTCCTGGTCGACCTCACCGGCCCGCACACCCAGCCCGTGCACGACCTCGCCGCGACCCTCGTGCACAGCGCCCGCTCCTCCGACGTCCGGACGACGATCGTCGACGGGCGGGTCCTCATGCGCGACCGCGAGCTGCTGACGATCGACGTCTTCGAGGTGGTGGCGGAGCTGGGGGAGAGGCTGCCCGCACTCGTCGACCGGAGTCACGGCAAGCGGATCCAGGACTACGACACCTGAGCGGCCCGGAAGAGAAAACCGCGGCGGCGATGAGTTCCGTACCGTCCGTCGGTCACCACTCGCAGTCACCGCTCGGAACGGACCGTCGCACAGGAGGAGCCATGTCGCTTCCGGAGATCGTCTCGCGTGCCGAGTGGCGCGCGGCGCGCGCGGAGCTGCTGCTGAGGGAGAAGGCCGTCACGCGCGCGCGGGACGCGCTCAACGCCGAGCGGCGCAGGCTGCCGATGGTCGAGACGCACACGGAGTACGTCTTCGAGGGCGGAGACGGCAAGGCCACACTGCTCGACCTCTTCGAGGGGCGCCACCAACTCGTCGTCCACCACTTCATGTTCGCGCCCGAGTGGGACGCCGGCTGCCTCAGCTGCTCGGGCTTTCTGGACCAGATCGGGCATCTCGCCCATCTGAAGGCACGCGGGACGACGTTCGCCGCCGTGTCGAGAGCGCCGTACCCGAAGATCCTGCCGTTCAAGGCGCGGATGGGCTGGACCGTGCCCTGGTACTCGTCGTACGCGAGCGACTTCAACCTCGACTTCGAGGTGACCCTTCAGTACGAGGGGAAACTCGTCGAGCGGCCGGGCGTCAGCTGCTTCCTGCGGGACCGGGGCCGGGTCTTCCACACCTACTCGGCGTACGAACGCGGCCTCGACGGGCTGGGCTCCACCACGAGCCTGCTGGACCTCACCGCGCTGGGACGACAGGAGGAGTGGGAGGAGCCCCAGGGGCGCGCGTCGGCTCTCGGGGCGCCCGCCGGCAGTGAGCGCATCCGATATCACGATGAGTACGATGAGTGACACGAACGGTAGCGGAAGTGACCGTTTGGTAACCAGGTCCTCACGCTGCGCGCTGAATCCGTGTCAACTACGTCTCAGTCCGGCAACCGACCGAGGCTTTCGGCCTCCGGAGAGCGTTAACTCCTCACAAGTACGACGCTTTCTGGAGGTGCAGGGTGGTGAACGGGCGAACAGTGCTCGAACGCTTTCCCGCAGGTGGGCCGCGAGGCTCGTGGCCGGCGGAGGAGTTCGCGCAAGCGCGACGACTTGAAGGCATGCCCGCCGAGGTCGTGATGGACCTGGCGACGGACACCTTCCTGGTGATCGTGCGAAGTGGGGAGACGGCGGCCGACGCCGTCGCGTGAGGTCAGCCCGCCTTCGGGGCGGGCACCTTCGCCGTGAACTGCTCCGCCTGGAGCGAGTACAGCTCCGCGTAGATCCCACCGGTCGCCAGCAGTTCGTCGGGCGTCCCGGACTCCACGAGCCGCCCCTGGTCCAGCACGTGCACCAGGTCCGCGTGGCGTACGGACGCCAGCCGGTGGGTGATGAGGATGACCGTCTGGCCGGTCCCGGCCAGGGCGCGGATCTTCTCGAAGACCTCCAGCTCGGCCCGGGCGTCCAGGGCCGCGGTCGGTTCGTCCACGATCAGGATGCTGCCCTGCCGGTAGGCGGCCCGGGCGATTCCCAGCCGCTGCCATTGACCGCCCGACAGCTCGTGCCCGCCGCTGAAGTTGCGGGCCAGCAGCGTGTCCAGGCCGCGCGGCAGGTCCGCCAGCACCTCCTCGGCCCCGGCCTCCCCGACCGCGCCCGCCACGCGCTCGTCGGTGAGCGGGGCCGAGGAACGGCCGACCGCCACGTTGACGCGGGCCGTGAACGGCCACCGCTTGAAGTCCTGGGCCACCATCGCGACGCGCTCCGCGAGCAGATGCCGGTCCGCGCCCGCCGCGTCCACGTCGTCCCACAGGACCCGGCCCCGGTCGGGGGCGTACAGCCCGGCCAGCAGCTTCACCAGCGTGGTCTTGCCGGATCCGTTCTCGCCGACCAGTGCGACGATCTTGCCGAGCGGGACGGTGAGCGTCACGTCGTCGAGGGCGGGGCGGGCCGCGTCACCCGGATAGGTGAAGGTGACGTTCTCGAACCGGATCTCGCGCGGATCGTCCGGCAGGGCGGCGCCGCCCACCGGAATCGCCCGCTCGGCCGCCTCGACGTAGAGCCGCTGGAGGTCGCCGACGAACAGTGCCTCCTCGTGCAGGGAGTTCATCTCCACGACCAGCGTGGCGAGGCTCTGCGAGCCGGTGCGGATGGCGATCACGGCCGTGCCCGCCACCGACAGGGCCATCGCGCCGGCCAGCAGGAGCCCGCCCAGCGTCGCGTACGTCGCCGCCGTCGCCAGACCCGTCCAGGCCGCCGCGATCAGACCCGTACGGGCCGCCAGCCGGGCCAGGCGGGCCTGTTCCGCCTCCGCCGTCTCGGACATCTCGCGGAAGTGGCGGAGCAGGAACGGGCCCACCCCGTGCACGCGGATCTCGGGAGCCGCCTCCGGCTCGATCAGCAGGGCCCCGAGCAGCCGTCCCGCGCGCGCGTGCTGCACCCAGGTGTGGAACGACTCGTAGCGGCGGCGCGCGTTCGTCAGCGCGCTCCAGGCGCTCGGCAGGGTCATCGTCACCAGCAGCGGCAGCAGCGCCGGATGCAGCACGGTCAGTACGCCCGCCGCTGCGATCAGCGAGATCATCGCGTTCACCACGCGCGTGGCGTACGAGATCATCCGCCGGGCGGACGTGGCACCGTACTGCGCGGTGTCCAGCAGCTTGTGGAAGGCGTGGTCCTCGATCGCGGACAGTTCCACGGTCGCCGCCCGCTCCAGATACCGTTCGGTCGCCACCCGCTCGACCTTGGGCTCCAGGCGCCCGGTGGCGTACGTCGACGCGGCCCGCAGCAGCGCCCCGACCAGCATCACCGAGGCCATCACGACCAGGGCGGGTACGGCCCCGCGCAGCCGGTCCTCCAGGGCGCCGCCGCCGATCAGCCGGCCCAGCACGCTGTTCACCGCGAGCAGGCTCACCGCCTGGGTCAGGCCCCGGCCGACCTCGGCGGCCAGGACGGTCCGGGCGGCGCGCCGGTCGGCCTGCCAGGCGAGCCGGAAGCTGGCCGTCAGCAGGGACGGCAGGCGGGTGATCATGGCCCGGAAGTTCAGCTCCAGGAACGCGTCCGCGTGCGAGTTCCAGCCCATGTCGTAGCGCAGCGGGCCGCCGAAGAGCAGCTGCTCCGACTCGGAGACCTCGGGCTTGTCCGGGACGCCCTCGCCGCGTCTGTTTCCCACCGTCGGCCTCCCGCGATCGTGGACGAACGGCCACTATCGCGGGGGCGGACACCCGAGGGGCAGGGCGTGTGCCGAAGAGACGGGAGCGCGCGGGCGCACACCCGAAGGGTCAGGGCCTGTCCGGCGGGTCATGCCGCAGACGCGGGGCCTGGCACGCCGGTCTGCGGCTTTCTCGTCGGTTGCCGACTCCGCCACTCTCGACTTCCCTCCCGCGGGGCCCATCGCGTCGACGCCCTCCTCGGCCTTGCAGCTCGAGGCACCAGGCCCCGCTCGCCTGCGTCGATGAGGCGCCGTGGATGTCCTGCGACTTGATCCGCCGGACAGGCCCTACGCGCTGACCGGCCGGGACCAGGTGGGAGTCGTGCCGGTGAGCCGGCACAGGGCCAGGAAGAGCGGTATCGGCGGGGTGTACGGAAGCGTGCCGTCCGGCTTGTGGATCAGCTCGGGGACGCCGGGCGCGTCGGGGACCGTGGCTCCGGTGGCGTAGCGCGCGGGGGCGGGCCACTCCAGGGCGTAGTCCGAGTCCGCCGGAACGATCCACCACCAGTGCGTCTCGTCGGCGTAGACGCATCCCATCTGCGGCAGCCGGGACCTCAGCAGCGGACCGAGGCGGGCGGGCACCGCCACCGCGTCACAGCCCAGCGGGGCCGTCATGCCCTTCGGCAGGGGCAGGCCGCGCGGGGTTCCCGGTGTGGGCAGCGCGCGACGGAGGCGGACCAGTGTGTCCAGGTTCAGCACCTGGCCGCCACGGGCCCCGGCGGTCACAGCCTCCCCCGATCCCGGCTCCGCTCCGTCGGGGGTGTCCCCATGGCCCACGACCCGTGCGGGCGTGCCTCGGTGCATGTCCGGTGAGGGCGCGCCTCGGCGTCGGGCAGCGCTCGGTGGTGTGTCGTTTCTTCTTTTTCCGGCTCCGGACGTGTCGAGGGTGCGGGAGCCGCCTTGGCGGTCGTCCCGTGGTGCGCCTCCGCCGCGTCCTCCTCGCCCGAACCGCCGGACGGCCCCGGCTTCGGGCGGGCTCCCCAGCCCAGGTCGTTGCGCGGGACGTCGGCGTCGTCGCGAGGGGTGTCGCCCTTGCGCGGCAGCTCCGCCCAGACCAGCAGTCCGGGTCCGGGACCGTGCTCGTGGGCCCCCCAGCTGTGACAGAGGGCGTCGACGAGGAGCAGCCCCCTCCCCTGCTCCTCCTCGGGCCGCTGCGGGGACGAGTGCGGCTCACCCGGTGCGCAGCCCTCGTCACGTACGGCTATGCGCACGAGGTCGTCACCGTCGTGCAGCTCGCAGACGACGCTGCGGCTCGCGGTGTGCACGATGGCGTTGGTGACCAGCTCGGAGACGACCAGGGCCGCCGAGTCGCAGGTGTCCTCGCAGACCGACCAGTGGGTCAGCCGGGCCCTCGTCAGCCGTCTGGCCTGCGCGGGAGAACCCGGGTGTGCGGCCAGCTCGAAACGGAACCGGCGCGCGGCAGCGGCCCTGTCGGGGCTCACTCCCGCGGCGGCGCCGAGACCGGTGGGGCGGTCCGCAGCGGCATCTGTTCCTAAGGGCGGGGACGGAATCACGCTTGCCACTATCGCCCCGCCGTGAACACTTGGCAAGTGTCACTCTGAAAAATGCAGAGTGCCGGGTGACGCGGTGAAGTGCCGTGGCACACTGCTCGCAACAGCACGTCGAGCGGCGCCAGTTGGGATCAGCGAAGATCCGTACAGATCTTCGAATAGATCTTCGAATGGCGCCGTAGGGCTGTCAGCATGCTTTTGTGACCGGCCCGATCCCCTTGGTGGCCGTACTGTCGGGGCTTTCCGGCAGGGACTTAGTGGAGGTGGAGGGTGAGCGAACCGCGGTCCGCGCCGACAGTCGGCCAGGTCGTCCTCGGTCGGCGCTTGCTGGACCTGCGCGAGCGCGCGGGCCTCAAGCGTGAGGAGGCCGCCCGTATCCTCCGCGTCGCCCCCGCCACGGTCCGCCGTATGGAGATGGCCGAGGTCGGGCTCAAGATCCCGTATCTCCAGCTGCTCCTGAAGGCCTACGGCGTCACCGACCTGGAAGCCGAGGGCTTCGTCCAACTGGCCGAGGAGGCCAACCGGCCCGGATGGTGGCAGCGTTTCCACGACGTCCTGCCGGGCTGGTTCTCCATGCACGTCAGCCTGGAAGGCGCGGCCGCCCTCATTCGCCAGTACGAGCCGCACTTCATTCCCGGCCTGTTGCAGACCGAGGACTACGCGCGAGGTGTCCTGCGGTCCGGGGCCATCGGACAGACCAGCCCCGACGACATCGAACGCCATGTCGCCCTGCGCATGCAACGCCAGGATCTGCTCACCCGTCAGGATGCCCCCCGGCTGTGGGTCGTGATGGACGAGACCGTGCTGCGCCGCCCCGTCGGGGGCCCGGAGGTGATGCGTGCCCAGATCGGCAAACTGCTCGACGCCACGAAGCTGCCCAACGTCACGCTGCAGGTCGCCCCGTTCGCCAACGGGCCGCACCCCGGCACGTACGGGCCCTTCGTGCTGTTCCGATTCGCCGTGCCGGAACTCCCGGACATGGTTTACAGCGAGTACCTGACCGGCGCCGTCTACCTGGACGCGCGCGCGGAGGTGGCGACCCACCTCGAGGTCATGGACCGCATGGCGGCGCAGGCCGCTACGGCACATCGCACGAAGGAGATCCTCCGGGATCTCCGCAAGGAGTTGTGAATGGATCGCATCAAGCCGCGCCTACGCGTCTACAACGGCATGCCCGCGCGGGACTTGGGGAGCGAAGGCTGGCACAAGCCGTGGAGCGGCGGCAACGGCGGGAACTGCCTGGAGGCGATGAAGCTCGCCGACGGCCGGATCGCCGTGCGCCAGTCCACCGACCCGGACGGTCCGGCGCTGATCTACACCACGGACGAGATGACCGCGTTCATCGAGGGTGCGAAAGCGGGGGAGGCCGACTTTCTGCTGTCGTGACGTGATGGGCTGACTGCCGCTCAACTTTCTTGTCTTGATGCTCAATTGATGGATATCGATGATATTGATGAATGTTGATGGGTGTTGAATCAATGGTCGAGATCGACACCACCAAGCCCCACCCGGCGCGCATGTACGACTGGTACCTCGGCGGTGAGGACAACTATCCCGTCGACGAAGCCATGGGCCGGCAGATGCTCACCCTCGACCCGCGTGTTCCGGTGATGGCACGAGTCAACCGGGCGTTCATGCACCGGTCCACGCGCTGGCTCGCCGAACACGGCGTACGCCAGTTCCTGGACATCGGCACCGGCATCCCCACCGAGCCGAACCTCCACCGGATCGCCCAGCGCGTGGTGCCCGACGCACGCGTCGTCTACTGCGACAACGACCCGATCGTCCTCACCCACGCGGCGGCCCTGCTGCGCGGCACGGACGAGGGGGTGACCCACTACCTCCAGGCCGACGTGCGGGATCCCGACGCCATCCTCGAAGGCGCCGGGAAGATCCTGGACTTCAGCCGGCCTGTCGCCCTCTCGCTCATCGCGCTGCTGCACTTCGTCTCCGACGAGGACGGCGCGCACGAGCTGGTCGGCCGGCTGCTGTCCGAACTGCCCTCCGGAAGCCATCTGGTGGTCAGCCATGCCACCGCCGACTTCACGCCCGAGGAGTCGAAGGCGGCCACAGAAAAGCTCAAGGCCGCCGGAGTCACGCTGGCGCTGCGCTCCCGTGCGGAGTTCAGCCGTTTCTTCGACGGCCTGGAACTCGTCGAGCCGGGCATCGAGGTGCCGCAGCTGTGGCATCCCGAGCTGGGGGAGCCGGTCCCCGGGCAGGACGACGGGGTCATTCCCGGATACGGGGCGGTGGGGCGCAAACCCTGACCGCGGGTCTCTCGCGACCCCAGCCCTTACAGCGAGGTCCGGATCCGGCGGGGCGCGTCCACGAGACGGTTCACCATGACCACCGGAAGCGGCGGCTGCTGCGCCTTGCTGGGGCTGAGGTTCAGCCCGTAGCAGATCTGCTCGATCGACGGCGGTCCGGCCGCGAGGTCGCGCCGGACCGCCGTCGCGGACGACTGCTCCCCGGTCCGGACGAGACAGGCCGCGGCCGCCGCGCCCGTACGGCCGACTCCGGCCCCGCGGTGCACGAACACCGGCCCGGAGGCCTCGGCGACCACGCCGAGGAAGTGCCGCACCTGATCGGGGCTCGGCGTCTGCCCGTCGCGAATGGGCAGGTGTACGACGTCCAGTCCGGCTGCTCGGGGGATTGGCGAGCTGCGCCGCGCTCAGGTCCTCGGGCGCCGTACGGGGCGCTACCCGCCCGGCTCCCGCCTCACCGCTTGGACCCCGCAGGCAACGGGAGTGCGGCGCTGGGCCGGTCCAGCGGGACGGCGGCCGGGAGGCCGGCCTCGAACAGGCCGGGCACGCCCTGCCCTGCTTCGGGCAGTGGAGAGGAAAGTCGAGAGGAGACCGGTGCAGCGGTACGGCCCCCCGGCGCGGCTCCTCCGTGGGCAGCAGCGGACGGCTCCGGCGAGGGACAGGACACCGCACGTGGCCGCTCCTCCGAGGACAGGAATCCCCAGGCCTACCCGGCCGGCGGCAGCACCCCGCACAGCGCCTCCAGCGCCGCCTCGTACGCGTGTTCCGAGGGTGTCGCATACCCCACGACCAGGCCGTCCCGGGCCGCCATGGCGGTGTCCGGGTGCCGGAACCCGGCGAGGCCGTCCAGGGCGACGCCCTGCCAGGCGGCGGCCTTGACCGTGGAGCGCTCGGTGCCGGGCGGCAGCCGCAGCACGGCGTGCAGTCCGGCCGCGACACCGGTGACCTCGACGTGCGGCGCGTGCACGGCGAGCGCCGCGGCGAGCCGGTCCCGGCGGCTCCGGTACCGCTGCCGCATCCGCCGCACATGACGGTCGTACGACCCACCCGAGACGAAGTCGGCAAGGCTCAGCTGGTCCAGGACGCTCACCCACGCCTCCCGCTCGCCCTTGGCCGCGAGGACGCCGTCGACGTACCGCTCCGGAAGGACCATCCACCCGAGCCGCAGCGCCGGGGACAGGCTCTTGCTGACCGAGCCGACGAAGATCACGCGCTCCGGGTCGAGCCCCTGGACGGCGCCGACCGGCTTGCGGTCGTAACGGAACTCCCCGTCGTAGTCGTCCTCGACGATCACGCCTCCCCGCGCGCGTGCCCAGTCGACGACGGCGGCCCGGCGCGCGGGATCCAGCGGCCCGCCGGTCGGGAACTGGTGCGCGGGCGTGAGCAGCACGGCCCGCTCCCGCCCCAGCCGCTCGACCTGCGCGCCGCGCTCGTCCAGGGGCAGCGGTACGGTCCGCACCCCGGCGGCGTCGAGAAGCTCCCGGTGGAATCCGAGCCCGTACGCCTCCACCGCCAGCGGCCCCCGCAGCACCCCGCCGCCCCCGCCCCTGTCCTGGCCGAACAGCAGCCGCAGCGCGTGCGCGAAGCCGGAGCAGATCACGATGCGGCCCGGCTCGGTGCGTACGCCACGCGCGCGTGCCAGGTATTCGGTGAGCGCCTCTCGCAGTTCGACCCGGCCGGCGGGATCGCCCGGCCCGAACACCTCGTTGGGCGCCTGCTGGAGGGCCCGCCGGTAGGAGGCGAGCCAGGCCGTGCGCGGGAACGACGACGCGTCCGGAGTGCCCTGGCGCAGGTCGTGCCGTGGTCCACGCGCGCGTGGAGGTGCCTTCCAGGGCACCCGTGCGGCGTGTCGCAGCGGTTCGGCACGCTCGGCGACCCGGGTGCCCGAGCCCTGCCGCGCGGTGAGCCACCCCTCCGCGACGAGCTCGGCGTACGCGTCCGCCACCGTGTTCCGGGCGACCTTGAGGTCGGCGGCGAGCGAGCGGTACGGCGGCAGCCGAGTCCCGGGAGCGAGCCGCCCGCTGCGCACCGCCTCCCGCAACGCCCGGATCAGCGCCGCCCGCCGCCCGCCGGGGCCGGACAGCTCCAGATGCAGGTCGGCGCCGATGCGCTCGGCGGAATTGACCCACGATTCATCCATGGAAATGCACCCTACAGAGGGTCTATCCGGCTCGTAGGTTGATGCACATGACGACGAACACGATCGACACCACGACCGCTGACAGCACGACGGCTGACGTCACGGACACCGGCAACACGACAGCTGACCCCACGACCGTCGGCTCCGCCGCCGCGGTGGCCCGGGCGGAGGCCCGGCGGTCCCGCCTGGACTTCGCGAAGTCCGCCCCGAAGGTATTCCGCGCCCTCGTCGGCTTCGACGCCGCCGCCCGCGAAGGCCTCGACCCCGCCCTCGTCGAGCTGATCCAGATCCGCGCCTCGCACCTCAACCACTGCGCGTACTGCCTGCACATGCACACGAACGACGCGCGCAAGGCCGGCGAGAGCGAGGACCGGCTGCACATGGTCGCCGTGTGGCGCGAGGCCCGTCACTTCTACACCGAGAAGGAACAGGCGGCCCTCGCCCTCACGGAAGCGGTGACCCTGGTCGCCGACGGCGGAGTCCCCGACGACGTCTACGCCCGGGCCGCAGCCCACTTCGACGAGGACGAACTGGCCCACGTCCTCGCCCTCATCCTCGCGATCAACACCTGGAACCGGGTGGCACTGTCCACGGGCAAGGTGGCGGGCACGGACGAGCGCCGCTAGGCGTTCGGGCTCTGCACGACCAGGACGAGCTCTGCACGACCAGTTCGGGCTCTACACGACCATGGGCCGGTCGTACGGACCGATGGGTGCCGGCAGCCGTGAACTCCCCGTCAGATGACGGTCGACGGCCGCCGCCACCGCCCGCCCCTCGGCGATGGCCCACACGATCAGCGACTGACCGCGCGCGGCGTCACCGGCGGCGAACACGCCGGGGACGTTGGTCGCGAAGCCCGCGTCCCGCGTGAGCGTCCCGCGCGGCTCCAGGCCCAGCCCCAACTGGTCGACGAGACCGTCGGCCCGGTCGGGCCCGGAGAAACCGAGGGCGAGGAGCACGTGGTCGGCGGGCAGGGTCCGCCCGGTGCCCGGCACGGGCCGGCGCTGCGCGTCGACCTCGACGAGATGGAGCGACCGTACGTGTCCGTCGGCGTCCCCGGTGAAGCGGAGCGTGGACGCCGCGAACAGCCGCGCGTCCGCGTCCGCCGCCGGGGCCGTCCGCAGCACGCCGGCCTCCTCGTGCGCCGCCGACAGCCGGTAGACCTTCGGGTACGTCGGCCAGGGGTCGGTGTCCTCGTCCCGCTCGGCGTCCGGCTGCGCGTAGATGTCCAACTGCGTCACGGACGCGGCCTCGTCCCGCACCGCCGTGCCCAGACAGTCGGCCCCCGTGTCCCCACCGCCGACGATGACGACATGCTTCCCGGCGGCGGACATCGGCGAGACCTCAAGGTCCCCCTCGCACACCCGGTTGGCCAGTGGCAGATACTCCATCGCCTGGTGGACACCGGCCAACTCCCGCCCAGGCACGTCCAGTTCGCGCCAGGCCGTCGCTCCGGTGGCGATCACCACGGCGTCGTAGCGCGCCCGCAGCTCGGCGGCGCCGACCTCCCGTCCCACCGCGGTCGACGTACGGAACTTCGTGCCCTCGGCCCGCATCTGCTCGATCCGCCGCTCCAGATGGTGCTTCTCCATCTTGAACTTGGGGATGCCGTATCGCATCAGCCCGCCGAGCCGGTCGTCCTTCTCGTACACGGCGACCGTGTGTCCCGCCCGGGTCAGCTGCTGCGCCGCGGCAAGCCCGGTGGGCCCCGACCCGATCACCGCGACCGTCCGCCCGGACAGCCGCTCCGGCGGGCGCGGCGGTGCGAACCCGGACTCCCACGCCCGGTCGGCCACGGCGACCTCGACGTTCTTGATGGTGACCGCCGGCTGGTTGATGGCCAGCACACACCCGGTCTCGCAGGGCGCCGGGCACAACCGGCCGGTGAACTCGGGGAAGTTGTTGGTCGCGTGCAGCCGGTCGGCGGCCGCACGCCAGTCCTCACGCGACACCAGGTCGTTCCACTCGGGTATCAGGTTGCCGAGCGGACAGGCGTCGTGGCAGAAGGGGATGCCGCAGTCCATGCAGCGGTCGGCCTGCTTACTGATGATGGGCAGCAGTGCCCCGGGGACGTACACCTCGTCCCAGTCCCGGACCCTCTCCTCGACCGGCCTGCGCGGCCAGTCCTGGCGGGGCGTGGTCATGAATCCCTTGGGATCGGCCATGAGCGTCTTCCTTGCGTACGCGTGCGACGCTTGCGCGTCCGACGTGGCCGTGCGTCATCGAGCGGCACTCTTTCGGAACGCCTGCGGAATCTCCTGCGGAAGTCTTCGGACCCTCGTGCGGAACGCCGTCGGAGGCTCGCTCGATCCCCCTTCGGAGGTTCTTTCGGCCACGATACGTCCCCTCGCCCACTCGCGCAGAGCGTCGGACAGCGCCTTGTCGCCCGCCGATGGGGCGCCTGCCATCAGGTGAGAGCCAGTACGTACGCGAGGGCCGCGGCCGCCGAGGCGACCGTGCGGACGTGGTTCCACAGCGTCCACTCACGGACGTACGTCGGCCAGTACGCCGCCCCTTCCCGGGTGTCCGGATCCATCCTGGCCAGCGCGTCGTTTCGCGGCACGTTCGCCACCATGGTCAACCCGAACACGCCGAACAGGTACAGCCCGCTGCCCACCAGCAACTCCACCGTCCCCTCGTCCGGCCACAGCACGAACGTCACCACCGCGATCACCGCGCACAGCACCGCCGACCCGGCGAACACGACCATGAACGCCGGCCGCACCGCACTCACGTTGATCGCGTTCATCGCGGCGACCCCCTGTGCGGGCGGCAACGCGGCGAGCCCTCGCATCACGAACGTCGAGAACCCGCAGAAGACCCCGGCCACCAGCCCGGTCCCCAGGACACCCAGCACGGTCAGTGCGAAATACGGACCCTCGATCATCCCGACACCCACTCCCACATCCGGCCGGGCTTCTGCCCGGCCCCGCCCGGCACCACCGGTCACGACAAGTGAATCCCCGCCCAGACCCACGAACCATGCCCGAACCGCGCGGGGGCATGCGCGAGCGTCCAGCGCTCCACCGGCGGTGCCCGCCCCTCAGCCGACCTCCGCCTCCGCTCCTGCCGCCATTCCCGACATCGCCTCCGCCCGCCACCCCCGCAGCACCGTCTCCACCCCCGCCGCGATCCGCCGTCGCGCCTCGTGCCGTGCCACCCCGCTCATCAGCAACTGGTCGTACGGCGTGTCCACATGCCGTACGGACGCCACGACAGCCGAGATCACCGCCCCGTCGGACAATGCGCGACCCGCCGCGCTCCGCCCGACCCGTCCGCTGCCCCGTGCCGAGGCATGCTCGGCGATCGCCCGCGCCCGGGCTGCCGGGCACCCCGGGAAGAGCCGCCGTATCTCCGCCGCGAAGGCGTCGGTGAACCGCAGGTGCTGAGCCGCCCGCCGCGCGGCGTCCCGCACCCGGCGTCTGCGACGGGCCTCCGCGTCCGCCAGGCAACGTCTCTCGGCCCGGGCGAGCCCAGCCTCCTCGACGAGGACGCCTTGCCGCTCGTAACGGCCCTTGCGCCGGTTGAACCGTACGACCACCGCCGACAACGCACTCTCCTCCCGCGACCTGCGGGTCAGAGCCGTGTCGCCGCGCGGCAGGAACACCAGGTGCCCGAGGTCCGCACAGTCGAGGCACCGCGGCGCACCGTCCTCCAGCACGAGCATCGACAACGGACCGCCGCAACACTCCGAGCAGGGCCGTCTCCGCAACGGCTGGATGACGAGAAGCCCCGTCCGAGGCGGGGGAATTTCGGGAGCTGCCATACGGTCTTCATGCCCGCCGCCGACGTCCGGAACTACGCCCTCCGTGCCCGACTCCGCCGCGCCGGCGCCCGCGCCCGCATCCCCAGGACGAACCACCGACACCGGCGTCCGATGACCGCCCGTCCGCCCGCCCGGCCCGAGCAGGTTCGCGAACGCCCCGACGACGACCAGCCGCCGCGGGCCTGACGCATCATGGGCCGTGTGCGACTCGAAGCGATCACCTGGGACCGGCTCGGCGACCTCCTGGCAGAGCGACTGCTCGACCTGAAGCCGGCCGACGGCAGCCCCTGGCCGCGCGTCGCGTTCGACGGCGCCCCGGCCGCCCGCCCGGGCGACCTCGCCGACCGCGTCTGCGAGGCCCTGCGCATACGCGGCCGCCCCTCGCTGGTCGTCGGCACCCACGGTTTCCTGCGCCCCGCCTCGCTCCGCCTGGAGTACGGCCACCAGGACGTGGACGCCTACTACGACGGCTGGTTCGACACCGGTGCCCTCTGGCGCGAGGTCTTCGGCCCCGTGGAACCCGGCGGCGACGGCCGTGTCCTGCCCGACCTGTGGGACCCCGCCACCGACCGCGCCACCCGCAGCCCTTATGTCCAACTTCCGCCAGGCGGCTTGCTGTTGCTGCACGGCCCCCTCCTGCTGCGGCACTGGTTTCCCTTCGACCTGACCGTCCACGTCCTCCTCTCGTCCGGCGCCCTGCGCCGCCGCACCCCCGAGGCCGAGCACTGGACCCTCCCCGCCTTCGAGCGCTACGAGGAGGAGGCCGACCCGGCCGGCACGGCCGACGTCCTGGTGCGCGCCGACGACCCACGACACCCGGCGTGGAGCGGCTGACCCGAGCCCGCGACCCCCGCATCAGCATCTCGGTGTTCGACCTCGCCAACCCCTACAACTCGGTCGAGATCCGCGGCGCCGCCGAAATCCTCCCGGACGAGGGCAAGCGGCTCCCGTACGACCTCTCGCACAAGTACCTCGGCATCGACCCGCCCGCCGAGAAGGACGACGAGGTCCGGTTGATCATCCGCGTCGTCCCGCGGAAGATCGTCGGCTTCTCGGCCTGAGCACGAGGTCCGGGGTGCGTGCGCCTGGCCACGCGGCGAGAATGTAGGGCGCCGGGACTTGCGGTGCTCTCTCTCGCGCCGCGCCGGCCGCCCGGCACCGGGAGGTACTTCATGACCACCGCCGGAGACATCATGCACCGTGGGGCCCAGTGGATCCCCGCCCACGAGACCCTGGACCGCGCCGCCCAGCTGATGCGCGAGCTGAACGTCGGAGCACTGCCCATCAGCGACGAGAACGAACGGCTCTGCGGCATCCTCACCGACCGCGACATCGTCGTCGGCTGTGTCGCCCTGGGCCACGACCCGGCCAGGGTCACCGCGGGCGAGATGGCCCACGGAACCCCGCGCTGGATCGACGCGGACGCCGATGTCAGCGAGGTGCTCCACGAGATGCAGGAGCACCAGATCCGCCGGCTCCCCGTCATCGAGAACAAGCGCCTGGTCGGCATGATCAGCGAGGCCGACCTGGCCCGGAACCTGGCGGAGGACCAGATCGCGACCTGGGCCGAGAGCGTGTACGCCAGGCCCCCCGGCCGCCACTGACCCCCGTGCCGGGCGGCGTCCCCGGTCGTCAGAGCCAGCCGTTGCGCCGGAAGCCGCGGTACAGCGTCAGACATGCGACGGATATCACGCCGATCACCATGCCGTAGCCGTACCGCCAATGCAGCTCCGGCATGTGCTCGAAGTTCATGCCGTACACGCCGCAGACCATCGTCGGTACGGCGACGATCGCGGCCCACGCCGTGATCTTCCGCATGTCCTCGTTCTGCGCGACCGTCACCTGCGCGAGGTGCGCCTGCAGAATCGAGTTGAGCAGTTCGTCGAACGCGGCGATCTGCTCCTTGGCTCGCAGCAGGTGGTCGGAGACGTCGCGGAAGTAGGCCTGTATCTCCGGATCGACCAACCGGATCGGCCGGGTGGCGAGATCCTCGAGCGGGCGGCCGAGAGGGACCACGGCCCGCTTCAGCTCCAGGAGTTCACGCTTGAGCTGGTAGATGCGTCCCGCGTCGACACGCGCGCCGTTCTCCGCGAAGACGGCCATCTCGACCAGGTCGATGTCCGCCTGCACGGCATCGGTGACGTGCAGATAGTCGTCGACCACGTGGTCCGCGAGCGCGTGCAGCACCGCGGCCGGTCCCTTGGCGAGTTGCTCGGGCGCGGCCTCCAGCTCCTCGCGCAGCGGGCCCAGTGAACCGTGCCGTCCGTGTCGTACCGTGATCACGAAGTCGCGGCCGACGAACACCATGATCTCGCCGGTGTTGACCACTTCGCTGGTCGCCGTGAGTTCCTCGTGTTCCACGTAGCAGACCGTCTTGAACACCGCGAACAGTGTCTCGTCGTAGCGCTCCAGCTTCGGGCGCTGGTGGGCCTCGACCGCGTCCTCGACCGCCAGCGGATGCAGGTCGAAAAGCTCCGCGATCCCCGCGAACTCGTCGTCCGTAGGCTCGTGGAGACCGAGCCAGACGAAGCCGTCGCGGTTCTTGCGCACCCGTTCCACGGCGTCCACCAGGTCGACGCAGGCCGGCATCCGGACGCCGTCCCGGTACGTCACGCAGTTCACCACCGAGGAGCCCAGCGGGGACCGGGCCGGGTGGCTCAGGTCGACGCGCGGGCGCCGCCGGGCCAGCCGTGCCACCTTGCGGAGGCCGCCGACCCTGCCGAGGCTCGTGACCTTCCGCAGATTCCCTGCCATGGACATCTGGATCTCCTTGCGTGGATCTCCCTCGCGCCGTGTTTCCGCGCCCTGGCGAGCCAGTTTGCCAGCTCGGGGTGTGGACCGGGTAAGCCTGTGGGAACACGAGGTTCCGCTTGGTTCCCGGCTGTGGACAACGGATCCGGCTGTGGGTGACTTTCCGGCCGTGGACACGGCGGACCCGGTCGGCCGGGCGTCCGCCATCTCGTCGTGGGCACCGCGTCGACGACTCCGAACAAGCCGGACAACTGGGATGATCGCGGCATGACGCGAACCGACGGGTATCTCCTCGACAACCGGCAGAGCGAGGCGGCGGAGCGTTTCGACGCCTTCGCCACTGTCTTCGACCCTACGACCTTCCGGCACCTCGAAGCGCTCGGCATCGGATCGGGCTGGCGCTGCTGGGAGGTCGGCGCCGGCGGCACCTCCGTGGTGTCCTGGCTGGCCAAGAAGGTCGGCCCGACCGGACGGGTCGTCGCGACCGACACCGAGACCTCCCGCCTCGCCGCGGCCGCCCGGCCGCCGGTCGAGGTACGCGTCCACGACGTGGGTGCGCAGGAGCCGCCGGGGGAGGGATTCGACCTGGTCCACGCCCGCCTCGTCCTCGTCCACGTGCCGGACCGCGAAAGGGCGTTGCGGTCCATGGTCAAGGCCCTGCGGTCCGGCGGGCGGATCCTGGTCGAGGACGCCGACCCCGCCCTGCAGCCCCTGCTCTGCCCCGACGAGCACGGCCCCGAGCAGCAACTGGCGAACCGGCTGCGGCAGGGTTTCCGTCAACTGCTCGCCGACCGGGGCGCCGACCTCGCCTACGGCCGCAGGCTGCCGCGCCTGCTCCGCGATGCCGGCCTGCGCCGGGTGGAGGCCGACGCGTACTTCCCGGTGACCTCGCCCGCCTGCGCCGCGCTGGAATCCGCCACGATCCGCCAGATCCGCGACCAGCTCGTCGCCGCGGACATCGCCACGGACCAGGACATCGACCGGCACCTCACCAACGTGGCCTCCGGCAGCATGGACCTCGCCACGGCACCGATGATCTCGGCGTGGGGACGCAAAGCGTAGAGACACGGCGGGAATCGACGCCGACAGCCCACGGCGGCGGCACAAACCGGAGCAGCGTGGCGGCCGTACGTGTCCGAGCCGCCCGCTTCCGTCAGGCGTCCACCGGCGGCCGGCCCCCCACCCGCTCGACGGCCACGGCGCCCGCCCGGCACCCCTCCGCCGCCGCGGCTTCCGGCCCGGCGCCCATGAGGAGGGCGGCGAGGAAGGCACCCGTGAAGGCGTCGCCGGCTCCGGTGGTGTCCCGGAGCGTCGCCGGGACCGCCGGGACGTGGGCGACCACCGTGCCGGAGCGGGCCACCAGCGCACCCTCCGCGCCCTGCTTGGCGACGACCAGCGGGACGTGACGGCTCAGCTTGGCCGCCGCGTCCGCCGCCTCGGGCAGTCCCGTGAGCAGGCATGCCTCGTCTCGGCTGGGCAGCAGGACGTCGACGCCCTCGATGAGCGTCAGAAAGCGGTCGACTCCCAGCTCCACGAGGAAACCGGCCGACGCCGGATCCAGGCTCACCGGCACCCCACGCGTGCGTGCCGCCGCCAGCGCGACCGCCACCAGCGCGCGGCTCTGCTCGGAGAACAGCAGGTATCCCGACAGATGAAGCCGCGCGACCCCGTCGAGCAGCGTGTCCGACCAGTCGTCGGGCGCGAGCCGCAGCGACGCCCCGCTGTCCGTGAGGAACGTCCGCTCAGCGGCGTTCCCCGCGTCGACGAGGCAGATCACCGTGCCGGTCGCCGCCTCGGGGTCGACGACCAGCCGGGGCTGTACACCGCACGCGACCAGCTCCCGCTCGTGCCAGGCGGCCGAGTCCGCGCCCACTCGCCCGAGCAGCCTCACCTCGGCACCGCCGCGGTGCGCGGCCCAGCAGGCCACGTTGGCGCCCGCGCCGCCCGGCACCGTCCGGATCGTCGCGGCCGTGTCGGTGCCCGCCGCGAGGGGGCCTCGGTGCCGGGCCACGACGTCCGTGATGACGTCCCCCACGACCAGGAGCGCGCCGTCCGGGGATCCTCCGCCGCGCCGGTGATCCGGCCCTGCGGCCCCACCGCGCCCAGGTCGCCGCGCCGTCACGCCCCCGCCCAGGCCGCCGCGATCCGCGCGGCCAGCCGTACGTTGCCGCGCACCGCCGCGAGATTCGCGGTCAGCGAGGCACCGTCGGTGTGCCGCACCAGGTAGTTCAGCAGGAACGGCGTGACTCCCTGCCCGGTGACCCCCTCCTCCTCGCACGCGTGCAGCGCGTCGGCGAGCACGCGCGCGTGCAGCTCGGGATCCAGCTGCTCCGCCTCGGGCACCGGGTTGGCGACGATCAGCGCCGACTCGGGTCCGGCGACCGCGTCCTGCGCCCGCATGACGTCCGCCACCTGCCCGGGGCTGTCCAGCGTCCACTCCACGGGATGACCCGAGTCCGACAGGTAGAAGCCGGGGAACCGGTCGGTGCCGTACCCGGCCACCGCCACGCCCAGTGTCTCCAGCCGCTGCAGGGTCGCCGGCACGTCCAGGATCGACTTCACGCCCGCGCACACGACGGTGATCCGCGTCCGGGCCAGCAGGCCGAGGTCGGCCGACTCGTCCTGGGTCACCGTCCACTCCCGGTGCACCCCGCCGAGCCCGCCCGTGGCGAACACCCGCACGCCCGCCAGGGCCGCCAGCAGCGCGGTCGCCGACACCGTGGTGGCCCCGCTCGCCCCGGAGGCCACCGCGAGCGGCAGGTCGCGGTGGCCCAGCTTGCGGATGCCGTCCTCGTTCGCGACCCGCTCCAACTGCTGCTTGTCCAGGCCGACATGAGGCCGCCCGTCCAGCACGGCGATCGTCGCGGGTACGGCACCCTCCTGCCGTACGACGTCCTCCAGCTCCAGCGCCACCTGCAGGTTGCGCGGGCGCGGCAGCCCGTGCGCGATGATCGTGGACTCGAGCGCCACCACGGGGCGACGCGCGTCGATCGCGTCACGCACTTCTTCGGACACCACCAGCACCACGTGCCTGCCTCCTGTCGGTCGGTCTTCCCTCATCTCTGGCGGGCGGCGCACCCGGTCAAACACTTGCGGCCTGTGGGGGACGACACCAGCCTGGGATCCATGACGGACAACACCACACGTCTCGACCATGTCGTCCTCTGGGTGCACGACCCGGTGGCGGCGGCCGACTTCTACGAGAAGGCGGTCGGCCTTGAACCCCTGAGGCTCTCCGAATTCACCGCGGGGGCGGAACCCTTTCCCTCCGTACGGCTCAACGACGAGACCATCTTCGATCTCATGCCGCACTCCATGGCGGAGCGTATGAAGATGCTTCCCGGCGCCGCCGACAGCGCGGGCCACCCGGTCAACCACGTCTGCCTGGCCCTGGCCGGCGACGACTTCGAGGCACTGCGCGCCCGCCTGGAAGAACGGTCGGTCCCGGTCTCGGACTTCTCCTACGACTCCTTCGGCGCCCGCGGGTCGGCCCGGCGGAGCTTCTACTTCCGGGACCCGGACGGGAACGTCTTCGAGGCGCGGCACTACAACTAGCGTGCGAGGGGGTCACGCGCGCGTGGTGTGGCCCCCCTGAGCGACGTCTCTTCGCCCACCCGAGCCCGAGTCCGAGCCCGACTCTTCGACGTCCCGGCGTTCCCGGCGTTCCCGGCGTTCCGGCGCTCCCGCTCCTCGCGGCCTCGGCTAGAACAGCGGCTCGGGCAGCACGCCCTCCAGGGCCAGCAGCTTCCGCTTGGTCTCCAGGCCGCCCCCGAACCCGCCGATGCCGCCGTCGCGCTCCACGACCCGGTGACACGGCACGACGACCGGCAGCGGATTGGAGCCCATCGCCACTCCCACCGCCTGGGCCGCGCCCGGCTGACCCACTCGCCCCGCCAGATCGCCGTACCCGACCACCGTGCCGAACGGGACACCGGACGCCAGTTCGCGCAGCACCTGCCGGTTGAAGCCCGAGATCAGCGACCAGTCCAGCGGCAGCTCGAAGTCGTGCCGCTCCCCGGCGAAGTACGCCTCCACCTGGTGTATCGCCTCGGCCAGCAGCGGGGAGCCGGGCGCTTCGACGGGCTCGCCGCCCAGCCGGGACGCGAGCCGGTCCAACGCCTTGTCGCGGACCGCGTCCGTGGCGTGGAACACCACGTTGACCAGACCCTCGCGGGTCGCGGCCAGCAGCAGCGGACCGACGCCGGTGGTGACGACCGTCCACACGACCTGCTGCCCGTACTGCCCATGGCTGTTCATGCGACCCACCGTACGACCCGCCACTGACAACGCCCGGGGAAGCGCGGGGAGCCTCCGGCGAGGCCCCGCGGGGCTGCTCGGGCAGCGGCGGTCAGCCCCAGCGCAGCGCGGCGCCCACCAGGTCCGGCTTGTTGCTGATGACGCCGTCGACCCCGTACCCGGCGACACGTCGGGCGGCGGCCGCGGAGTCGACGGTCCAGGCGAAGACCTGCAGCGGCCTGCCGTGCGGACCCGTGAAGGCGTGGACGGCCGAGACGTACCCCTTGGATAGGGAGCCGTGCGAGGGATTGATCTGGTCGGCGAAGGTCGCGTACGCGTCCAGGTTCGCCACGGGTGGCGTACCGAGGAGCCCGGTCTTGACGCCCGGCTTCAGCTTGTGGACGGCGCGCACGCTGGCCGGGCTGAAGCTCTGCACGATCAGCCGGCTCGCGACGTGCTGCTGGTCCAGCCACCCCTCGTTGCCGAGGACCTTGAGGGTCTGGCCCTCGATGCCCGGGTACAGGTCCGGGTTCTTGATCTCCAGGAGCAGCTTCTGCTGGTGAAGCTCGACGCGGCGCACATACCGTTCGAGCGTGGGCACGCGCGCGCCCGCGTAGGCGGGGCCGAACCAGCTCCCCGCGTCGAGGCGCGCGATCTCGGCCGCGGTGAAGTCCCGCACCTTCCAGGGCGCCCGGTCGGGGAAGACCTCCTCGACGTCGGTGGTGCGCCGCAGATTGTCGTCGTGGAGGACGACGAGCCGGCCGTCCTTGGTGCGCTGGACGTCGTTCTCCACCCAGTCGATGCCCAGCCCGGCCGCCTTGTCGACGGCGGCCAGGGTGTTCTCGGGCGCGTAGGCGGAGGCGCCTCTGTGGGCGACGACCGTCGGCCGCTTGCCGTCGGCCCGGACGTCGGAGGGGGGCAGGAAGGCGGCGGCTCCCAGGAGCGCGGTGGTCGTGGCGGCAACTGCGCGCGCGTGCATGCGTACTCCTCGCGTCGAGCGATCACAGACAGCTCAACTGTGACAGCAGAGAGTCAACGGGAGGGGTGCACAGAATAGACACAACTTGAATGGAGTTGTCCCAAGTCCGCGCACGGGTACCGCACAACTGAGGCAAGGGCGTGTTTCTTTGCCGGAAAATCGTTCGACCATTCCGGTGGGAGTCATACTCTCTGCGTCAACCCCGACCGCTCGGGCGGTCCTGGGAAGGGGCGAACATCAGGGAATTCCGGGACGCAAGAGGGCGGAAGGACAGCCGCGCATGCAAGGCACGGTCGACGGATTCAGCTACGGACTCGTCACACCGGTGGTGGCCTATCTCATGGCCTGCCTGGGCGGCGCCCTCGGCCTGCGCTGCACCACCAGAGCCATGGTCAGCAACGCCTGGCGCCCCGGCTGGCTGGCCCTCGGCTCGGTCGCGATCGGCTCAGGCATATGGACCATGCACTTCATCGCGATGATGGGCTTCAAGGTCGAGCAGGCGCCGATCCACTACGACAGGGCGATGACCTACGCGAGTCTGGGTGTCGCCATCGTCATGGTGGGCCTGGGGATCTTCATCGTCGGCTATCGCGGGGCGTCCGGAACGGCCCTGATGACCGGGGGTGCCATCACCGGCCTGGGAGTCGCGTCGATGCACTACCTGGGCATGGCCGGCATGCGGCTGAACGGCAAGCTGGAGTACAACACCCTCACCGTGGGCGCCTCCGTCGTCATAGCTGTCGTCGCCGCCACCACGGCCCTGTGGGCCGCCGGACAGGTGCGGGGGTTCCTGTGGAGCGTCGGCGCGAGCCTCGTCATGGGGCTCGCCGTGACCGGCATGCACTACACGGGCATGGCCGCCCTCACGGTCCATCTGCACAGTTCCACGGCCCCCACCGGGGGCGACTCCGCGGCCTCCCTGATCGCGCCCATGATGATCGGCCCGCTCGCCTTCCTGCTCCTGGCAGGCGCCGTCGTGATGTTCGACCCACTGATCATCATGGGAAAGCCCGCACAGACGCCCGTCGAGAACAAGCCAGGTGTGCCCGCACGCGAGCTCGTCTCCCACCCGCCGGCCCGCCGGCCCTCCCTGCGCACCCGGCGGAACCTGGACCACGAGGGCTCCCGCACCCCGCAGAACCGCTGATCCGGCCGCGTTGTCAGTGGGGGGTCGTACGGTTGATGGCATGCGGCCCGTTTCCCACATCGAACGCACGGTGGCGCCCTTCGAGGTCGTCAGTCCGTACCAGCCCAGCGGTGACCAGCCCGCGGCCATCGCCGAGCTCGCCCGGCGCATCGAGGCCGGTGAGAAGGACGTCGTCCTGCTCGGCGCGACCGGCACCGGCAAGTCCGCCACCACCGCGTGGATGATCGAGAAGCTCCAGCGCCCCACGCTCGTGATGGCGCCGAACAAGACCCTGGCCGCCCAGCTGGCGAACGAGTTCCGGGAACTCCTCCCGAACAACGCCGTCGAGTACTTCGTCTCGTACTACGACTACTACCAGCCCGAGGCCTACGTCCCCCAGTCGGACACCTACATCGAGAAGGACTCCTCGATCAACGAGGAGGTCGAGCGGCTGCGCCACTCCGCGACGAACTCGCTGCTCACCCGCCGTGACGTCGTCGTGGTCGCCTCGGTCTCCTGCATCTACGGCCTCGGTACTCCGCAGGAGTACGTGGACCGCATGGTGCCCCTCCGAGTCGGCGACGAGATCGACCGGGACCAGCTGCTGCGCCGCTTCGTGGAGATCCAGTACACGCGTAACGACCTGGCTTTCTCCCGAGGCACCTTCCGCGTCCGCGGCGACACCATCGAGATCTTCCCGGTCTACGAGGAGCTCGCCGTCCGCATCGAGATGTTCGGCGACGAGATCGAGGCCCTGTCCACCCTGCACCCGCTCACCGGCGAGATCATCAGCGACGACCAGCAGCTGTACGTCTTCCCGGCCTCCCACTACGTCGCGGGCCCCGAGCGCCTGGAGCGGGCCGCCAACGACATCGAGAAGGAGCTGGGGGAGCGCCTGTCCGAGCTGGAGAAGCAGGGCAAGCTCCTGGAGGCCCAGCGCCTGAGGATGCGCACGACGTACGACCTCGAGATGCTCCGCCAGATCGGCTCCTGCTCCGGCGTCGAGAACTACTCGATGCACTTCGACGGCCGGCAGCCCGGCTCCCCGCCCAACACGCTGCTGGACTACTTCCCGGACGACTTCCTGCTCGTCATCGACGAGTCCCACGTCACCGTCCCGCAGATCGGCGCCATGTACGAGGGCGACGCCTCGCGCAAGCGCACCCTCGTCGACCACGGTTTCCGGCTGCCCTCGGCCCTGGACAACCGTCCCCTGAAATGGGAGGAGTTCCAGGAGCGCACCGGGCAGACCGTCTTCCTTTCGGCGACCCCCGGCAAGTACGAGCTCTCACGCGGCGACGGCGCCGTCGAACAGATCATCCGTCCCACCGGCCTGATCGACCCGGAGGTCGTCGTCAAGCCCACCGAGGGTCAGATCGACGACCTGGTGCACGAGATCCGGGAGCGTGTCGAGAAGGACGAGCGCGTCCTGGTCACGACCCTCACCAAGAAGATGTCCGAGGACCTCACCGACTACTTCCTGGAGCTCGGCATCCAGGTGCGCTATCTGCACAGCGACGTCGACACGCTGCGCCGCGTCGAGTTGCTGCGCGAGCTGCGGTCCGGCGAGTTCGACGTGCTGGTCGGCATCAACCTCCTCCGCGAGGGCCTCGACCTGCCCGAGGTCTCCCTGGTGGCGATCCTCGACGCCGACAAGGAAGGCTTCCTGCGTTCCGGCACCTCCCTCATCCAGACCATCGGCCGCGCGGCGCGCAACGTCTCCGGCCAGGTCCACATGTACGCCGACAAGATCACCCCGGCGATGGAGAAGGCCATCGAGGAGACCAACCGCCGTCGGGAGAAGCAGGTCGCGTACAACACGGAGCGGGGCATCGACCCCCAGCCGCTCCGCAAGAAGATCAACGACATCGTCGCGCAGATCGCCCGCGAGGACATCGACACCGAGCAGCTGCTCGGCTCCGGCTACCGCAAGCTGAAGGAGGGCAAGGGCGCCAAAGCACCCGTGCCCGCCCTCGGTGGCAAGGCGGCCAAGGGCACCAAGGCCGCCAAGGGCAAGTCCAGGGAGACGGTGCCGACCGACCGCCCCGCGGCCGAGCTCGCCGAGCAGATCGAGGAGATGACCGAACGCATGCGTGCCGCAGCGGCCGACCTCCAGTTCGAGATCGCGGCCCGACTGCGGGACGAGGTCTCCGAGATGAAGAAGGAACTCCGCCAGATGAAGGAAGCCGGCCTGGCCTGACGGCTTGACGGTCCGATCGCGTGACGGCCTGATAGTCCGATCGCGTGACGGCCTGACGGCCTGACGGCCTGACGGCCTGACGGCCTGACGGCCTGACGGTGCGCCGGTCACTGGAGGGAACCGGCGCCCCGGACCTGCCCGCCACCCCGGGCATGCGCGCTGTGTTGCAAGACCGACACAAAGTGTGGATCGGGGTACGGCAGTGTCAGTGGCCCTGCGTAAGGTGCTGGCCATCCGCGGATCCCGCGGCAACAGGGGACATACGAGAGGGGATCAGCGCGTGGTGGACGTATCCAAGGGCGGCGCGTCCGGTGGCGGCGTCAATCTGACCAAGGGTCAGGCCATCAGCCTGCAGAAGTCCGACGGCGGCAGCCTGACGGCGGTACGCATGGGGCTCGGCTGGCAGGCGGCTCCCCGGCGCGGCCTGTTCGGCTCGCGTACCCGGGAGGTCGACCTGGACGCCTCGGCCGTCCTGTTCGCGGACAAGCAGCCGGTCGACGTCGTCTTCTTCCGCCATCTGGTGAGCGACGACGGCTCGGTGCGCCACACCGGCGACAACCTGGTCGGCGGCGTGGGCCAGGGTGGCGACGACGAGGCGATCCTCGTCGACCTGTCACGGGTGCCGGTCCACATCGACCAGATCATCTTCACCGTGAACTCCTTCACGGGCCAGACCTTCCAGGAAGTGCAGAACGCGTTCTGCCGTCTGGTCGACGAGACGAACGGCCAGGAGCTCGCCCGCTACACGCTCGCGGGCGGCGGCGCGTACACGGCCCAGATCATGGCCAAGGTGCACCGCACGGGACCGGGCTGGACGATGACGGCCCTCGGCACTCCGACGAACGGCCGCACCTTCCAGGACCTGATGCCGGCGATCCTGCCGCATCTGTAGAGGCAGCGCGGCGGCAGCACACGACACACGACACAGGGGGAGAAGGCGATGGCGGCCGAGCTGGTGCGGGGACAGAACCACCCGCTCTCACAGGCCCGTCTCGAGATCCGGGTGGCGGCCGGCACGCCGGTCGTGGTGGGCGCCACGCTCGGCGACGAGCAGGGTGTGGTGCACGGCGTCGAGTGGGTCGCCCACCCGGGCGCACCCACCCTGCCCGGGCTCGAGGTCTCACGTCAGGCGGCCGCAGACCATCGCCTCGCGGTCGACCTCGGCGCCGTGCCGGAGGCCGTGCACCGGGTCGACGTGCTGCTCGCCCTGCCCTCGGCGGGCGGAGCGGGGCCGGTGTGCTTCGGCGCCGTCGCCGCCCCGTTCGTCGCGGTCACCGACCTCGACGGCACCGAGATCGCCAGCTACACGATCACCGGTCTGGACGCCGAGTCGGCCGTCGTCGCCCTGGAGCTGTACCGCCGGCAGGGCGCCTGGAAGGTGCGTGCCGTCGGCCAGGGGTACGCGGGCGGACTCGGCGACCTCCTCACCGACCAGGGGCTGGCCGAGGCCCACGGACTGGCGAGCGGTATCAACGAAGCGGTGGCCCAGGGCCTGGCCCGCTCGCTCCCGGCACCGTCGCGCCCCGCCGAAGCCGACCGCTCCCGGCAGGCGACCGCACCGGCCCTCAGCGGCGACCAGGGCGACTCCGCTGCCCAGGGCGCCTCCGGCGCCGCACCGCCACGGCCACTGACTCCCAACGGAACCCAGTCCTCCGGCGTCGCACCAGAGCCCACGTCTCAGTCCGGCGCCCAGACTCCCGGCGTCGCCGCGCAGCCCACGTCCTCGTCCGGCGTGCAGGCCCCCGGCGTCCCGCCGCAGCCGACGTCCGGACACCGTCCGCCGGTCAGCCCGGCGCCCGGTGCGCCCCAGCAGCCCGGCTCGCCCTACGGCACACCAAGCACTCCGGTGGGCGGTACACCGCAGCAACCCACCTCGCCCTACGGGCCGCAGAGCACGTCGGCGGCCGCCGCGCCGCGGCCCGCGAACCCCCAGGGCCACGCGCCCGCGGATTCCTCAGCCGTCGCCCAGCCGCCCGGCGCGGCCCCCGGCGGTCCGGTCGACTACAGCCACCCGCGGCGGAAGAGCGCGACGCCGACGCCTCCGCCGACACCGCCCCCGGGGCAGCCCGCGCAGCCGGTCGCGGGGGACGCCACCGGGTGGTCCATGGACGAGCGGCTCTACAACCAGGTGTGGGGCATGTTCGAGGACCTGGCCCGCACCATGGCCGCGTACCGCAGCGCCGTCGACTTCGCCGACTCGCGGATGGAGAAGGAACTCGACCAGGTGCTGTCCGACCCGCGCAGCCGGCTCGGCGGGCAGGGCGACGCCGCGCGCGAGGCGGCCCAGGCCAAGCACGCCCAGCTCGTCGACCAGGCCAGAACGGTCCTCGACCGGGACCTCGCCCAGCTCACCGCCGAGGTCGATGTCGTCGAGCCCGCGCTGCCGCCGGCGTACGCACGCTGGGACAACCCCGTGTGGCACGGCTACCGCGTGCCGATGGAGGTACCCATGGCGGTGCGCCTGGGTGACGTGCACCTGCCGGAGGCCGCCGAGCTGCGCATACCGCTGCTGGTCCGCCTGCCGCTGGAGCGCGGCCTGTGGATCGACAGCGGACGCGCCGGATCGCTCGACGGCTCCTTCACCGACTCCCACGACCTGCGACGCCTCGCGATGGAGACGGCGGTGGCGCACGCTGCCCGGCTGCTGGCCGTGTATCCGGCGGGCGAGTTCACCGTGCACGTCATCGACCCCGCCGGCTCGGCCGCGCAGGCGCTCGCGCCCCTGGTGCGGACGGGTGTGCTCGCCGCCCCGCCCTCCGTCGGTGCGGCAGGGGTGACGGACGTTCTGGCCCGGCTCACCGAGCGCGTCGACCTGGTGCAGATGGCGGTGCGCGCGGGCGCGGCCGACTCGCTCCCGCCCGGCCTCGACACCGCCGAGCAGCTGCTGATCGTGAACGACTTCCCGCACGCATTCGACGACCGAGCGGTGACCCAGCTCCGCTACCTCGCGGACGAGGGCCCGGCCGTCGGCGTTCACCTGATGATGGTCGCGGACCGTGAGGAGGCCGCCGGCTACGGTCCATTGCTCGACCCGCTGTGGCGTTCACTGCTGCGACTGACCCCGGTGCCCGACGACCACCTCGCCGACCCGTGGGTCGGGCACGCCTGGACGTACGAACCCTCTCTCGTGCCGCCCGGCAGTCAGGTGCTCCAGCAGGTGCTCACCCGTGTGGCGATGGCGCGCACCAAGTACACGTAAAGTCGCCTGACCAGCGCTTTTGACCCTTCTTTTGCCAATCACTTTACCTTTCCTTGGTGATTCGGTACGGTTGTTCCCACGGAGGGGAGTACTCCCTGTCGACTGCGGCGTACCCGTCAATACGGATCAGGCCTGATCCCGGGGCGCCGGCCCATCCTGGGTGGAAGAGACCTCCGGCAGCGCGACGACGCTGGTTACTTGCCGTTACGTAATGCCGGAGGCAGCAGTGGATGTTTCCCCGACCCTGTGGGTCCTGACGATCTTGGGTCTGGCCGCGCTCATCGCGGTCGACTTCTTCATCGGCCGCAAGCCGCACGACGTGTCCATCAAGGAAGCCGGGATCTGGACGATCGTCTGGATCGTCCTGGCCGGACTCTTCGGTCTCGGTCTGTTCCTTTTCGCCGGCGGCCAGCCGTCCGGCGAGTTCTTCGCGGGCTTCATCACCGAGAAGTCCCTGAGCGTCGACAACCTCTTCGTCTTCGTCCTGATCATGGCGAAGTTCGCGGTGCCCTCGCAGTACCAGCAGCGGGTGCTGCTGGTCGGTGTCCTCATAGCCCTGGTGCTCCGGGCGATCTTCATCGCCGCAGGTGCCGCCATCCTCGCCAGCTTCGCGTGGGTCTTCTACCTCTTCGGTGCCTTCCTGATCTGGACCGCCTGGAAGCTCATCCAGGAGGCCCGGGCCGACGAGGAGGAAGAGGAGTTCGAGGAGAGCAAGCTGCTCAAGGCCGTCGAGCGCCGTTTCGGCGTGGCCGACCGGTACCACGGCACCAAGCTGTGGATCCAGGAGAACGGCAAGCGGGTCATGACCCCGATGCTGGTCGTGATGCTCGCGATCGGTTCGACGGACGTCCTGTTCGCGCTCGACTCGATCCCGGCGATCTTCGGCCTGACCCAGGACCCGTACATCGTCTTCACGGCCAACGCCTTCGCGCTGATGGGCCTGAGGCAGCTGTACTTCCTGATCGGCGGTCTGCTCAAGAGGCTGGTCCACCTCAGCTACGGCCTGTCGATCATCCTCGGCTTCATCGGCGTCAAGCTGGTCCTGCACGCGCTGCACGAGTCCGGGGTCCACGTCCCGGAGATCAGCATCCCGGTCTCCCTCGGCGTGATCTGCCTGGTCCTGATCGTCACCACGATCACCAGCCTGCGGGCGTCCAAGAAGCAGGCGGCGGCCGAGGCGGCGCAGGAGCAGGCGCCGGGCGAAGGTGCTCCGAAGGACAGCATCGAGGCCTGACCCCATCGGACGCAGTGCCCGAGTTCCCATGACGCCGACTGGCCCCGCACTCCTGGAGTGCGGGGCCAGTTCGCCTCTGCGACGATCACTGCATGATCGCTCGGCTCATGTCGTCCACGACACGGTGGACGTCCGTCGTGCCGGTACTCGCGGTCGTCATGCTGCTGTTCACCTGGGGCCGAGACCTGCCCGGCATGGTCGTCGCGCTGATGACCGTGGTCCTCGCCGGAGCTGTGCTGGCCGCCGTGCACCACGCCGAAGTGGTCGCCCACCGGGTCGGCGAGCCCTTCGGCTCCCTGGTTCTGGCCGTTGCCGTCACGGTCATCGAGGTCGCCCTGATCGTCACCCTGATGGTGGACGGTGGTGACAAGAGCTCGACGCTGGCCAGGGACACGGTCTTCGCAGCCGTGATGATCACCTGCAACGGCATTGTCGGTCTCAGCCTCCTGGTCGCCGCCCTGCGCCACGGCACGGCGGTCTTCAACCCCGAGGGCACCGGCGCCGCCCTCGCGACGGTCGCCACCCTGGCCACGCTCAGCCTGGTGCTGCCGACGTTCACCACCAGCAAGCCGGGCCCGGAGTTCTCCGGCGTCCAGCTGACCTTCGCGGCACTCTCCTCGCTGGTCCTGTACGGCCTGTTCGTGGCGACCCAGACCGTACGGCACCGTGACTACTTCCTCCCGGTCAGCCGCCAGGGCGAGGTCATCGCCGCCGAAGAACACGCCGGTGTACCGTCCGCCCGGACCACCCGGATCAGCGTCGGGCTGCTGAGCCTGGCCCTGATCGGCGTGGTCGGCCTGGCCAAGGGCGTGTCGCCGACCATCGAGTCCGGGGTGGAATCAGCCGGCATGCCGCAGGCCGTCGTCGGTGTGATCATCGCCCTGCTGGTGCTGCTGCCCGAGACCATCGCCGCGCTGCGCTCCGCCCGCCGCGACCGGGTGCAGACCAGCCTCAACCTCGCGCTCGGCTCGGCCATGGCCAGCATCGGCCTGACCATCCCCGCTGTGGCCCTGGCCTCGATCTGGCTCTCCGGCCCGCTCGTGCTCGGCCTCGGCTCCACGCACATGGTGCTGCTCGCGCTGACCGTGGTGGTGAGTTCCCTGACGGTGGTGCCGGGCCGGGCCACGCCACTCCAGGGAGGGGTCCACCTGGTCCTGTTCGCGGCGTATCTCGAACTGGCGATCAATCCCTAGACGCCGAATCCCTAGACGCTCAATCCCTAGACGATCAGTCCGATCAGCCCTTGCACGATCAGCCCTTGCACGATCAGCCCATGCACGGTGAGTCCGTGCACGAGCAACCCCGGACGGTCGATCCCTCGACAGTCGGCCGATCACCGGATGGCCGCCCACCAAGCCGGCGTAAACGCTCGCGCAAGCGTTTACGCACCGCCCGCGCTCATCCGGTGGCCGGTTCCGCCGCCACCACCGGCACCGGCCGCGTCTCGGGAAGCAGCGCGAAGCACCCCAGGCTGAGCAGGGCGATCCCTGTCAGATACGCCCCGACACCCCACGGCACCCGGCCGCCCTGCTCGACGAGCGCGGTGGCCACGAGGGGCGTCAGCGCGCCCCCGACGACCCCGCCGAGGTTGTAGCCGACCGCGGCGCCCGTGCAGCGCACCCGGGGTTCGTACAGCTCCGGCAGATAGGCGGCGATCACCGCGAACATGCTGATGAACGCGAGCATCGCCCCCAGGAAACCGAGGAACATCAGCACCGGCTCTCCCGTGGCGAGGAGCGCGACCATCGGGAACATCCACACGGCGGCGCCCGCACACCCGGCCAGGCACAACGGCCGACGTCCGTACCGGTCGCCGAGCATCGCCGCCACCGGCGTCAGTGAGCCCTTCACCAGCACCGCGGCCATGATGCAGGTCAGCATGACGGTCCGGCTCACGCCGAGCCGCTCGGTGGCGTAGGCGAGGGACCAGGTCGTCACGGCGTAGAAGATCGCGTACCCGATCGCGAGTGCCCCCGCGGTCAGCAGGACCAGCCGCCAGTGGTCACGCGTCACCTCGGCGAGCGGCACGCGCGCGTGGTCGTCGATCTCGAGGAAGCTGGGGCTCTCGACGAGCGAGGAGCGCAGCCACAGCCCCACCACGGCCAGCACTCCGGCCGCCCAGAACGGCACCCGCCAGCCCCACTGGGCGAACTGCGCCTCGGACAGCGTCGCCGACAGCGCCAGCACCACGCCGTTCGCGAGCAGAAAGCCCACCGCGGGCCCGATCTGCGGGAAGCTCGACCACAGGCCACGCCGTTCGGCGGGCGCGTGTTCCACGGTCAGCAGCACGGCCCCGCCCCACTCCCCGCCGAGCCCGAGCCCCTGCAGAAAGCGCAGCACGAGCAGGAGCACGGGAGCGGCGACGCCGATGGTGTCGTAGGTCGGTACGCAGCCGACCGCGACCGTGGACGCACCCGTCAGCAACAGTGAGGCGACCAGGACCGGCCTGCGCCCCTGCCGGTCGCCGATGTGTCCGAACAGCACCGATCCCAGCGGCCGGGCGACGAACCCGACACCGAACGTCCCGAAGGCGGCCAGCGTCCCCGCCACCGGCGAGAACGTGGGGAAGAACAGTGGCCCCAGGACCAGCGCCGCGGCGGTCCCGTAGACGAAGAAGTCGTAGAACTCGATGGCCGTCCCGGCGAGCGAGGCGGCCGCGAGCCGCAGCATGGAGGGTGCCTTTACGGTGCGTACGTCGTGCATGCCGCGTCAACTACCCACGGTGATCACGGGTTACGGGGGCGCGCGGGGTCGCGGTGTGCGTCAGTAGGTGACGGTGATGCGCCGGGCGGGACCGTCGACGCGGACGATACCGCCGTAGGGGATGACGAGCTGGGGGTCGGTGTGACCGAAGTCGACGTCGAGGACGATCGTGGTGTCGGGGGCGTACGCCCGCATGGCGCGCAGCACGGCCTCGCGCTGTCCGGCGGCGTAACGAGCGGCCTCCTGCGGGCTGTTGGGGCGCTCGAGGGACCAGGTCCTCGCTCGGCCCATCAGCAGCGCGGAGAACCGCTGGAGCAGGCCGCGCTCGCCCATGTTGCGCATCGTCGAGAAGACCTCCGCGGCACTTGGCATGTCCTCCGAGGTCTCCAGGAGGAGTACGCCGCCGTCGTACTCGGTCAGGTCGTGCGAGACCTCGCGGTCGGCCATCAGTAGCCAGCCGAGGATCTCCAGGCATCCGCCCCAACTGCGGCCCTCGACCACCCGGTCGGGGTTCACCCAGGTCCATCCGGTGCCGGGTCGGGTCTCCGGTTCCGCGTCGAAGGTCGCGGGGTCGGCCCAGTCGCCGTTGACGTCGTTCCAGCGCTCGGCGGGCCGCAACTCGTACTCGCCCGAGGTGAACAGGGCCGCGCGCAGCGACTCGGCGGTCTGCGGGTGCATGGCGCCGGGCCGGCCCAGCTCGCACATCACGGTCGCACCGTGGTAGCCGACGATCCCGGCGTTGCGCAGGAACGCGAGCAGGTTCGTGTTGTCACTCATCCCGAAGAACGGCTTCGGGTTCGCGGCGATCAACTCCCGGTCCAGCAGCGGCAGTACGGTGATCTGGTCGTCACCGCCGATCGACGCGACGACCGCCTTGATGTCCGGGTCGGCGAAGGCGGCGTGGAGGTCGTCGGCACGCTCCTGCGGCGTGGAGCCCATCTTGCGGGTCGCCGGGTACTCGACCGGTTCGAGCCCGTACTCCTTGCGCAGCCGCTCCAGGCCCAGCTCGTGAGGGCGCGGGAAGAGGCCGGGCAGGCCGGACGAGGGCGAGAGCACGGCGATGCGGTCGCCAGGTAACGGCTTGGGCGGATAGGAGGGCGTCGTCATACGGGGAGGGTACGGGCGGCCGACCGGGCCCCGCACCGTGATAAACCGGGTCCGAGCAGCGGTCCTCGGCGGATCGCCCCATCCTGAACGGACCGGAGGAACCGTGCCCCGCACCCTGGCCCACGCCCCGATCATGATCCTCAACGGCCCCAACCTGAATCTGCTCGGCCAGCGCCAGCCGGAGATCTACGGCTCCGACACCCTCGCCGACGTCGAGGCCCTGTGTGCCAAGGCGGCGGCCGCGCACGGCGGAACGGTGGACTTCCGCCAGTCCAACCACGAGGGTGAGCTGGTCGACTGGATCCATGAGGCGCGGTTGAACCACTGCGGGATCGTGATCAACCCGGGTGCCTACTCGCACACCTCGGTCGCGATCCTGGATGCGCTCAACACCTGTGACGGGCTTCCGGTGTTGGAGGTCCACATCTCCAACATCCATCAGCGCGAGTCGTTCCGGCACCACTCGTACGTCTCGCTGCGCGCGAACGGTGTCATCGCCGGATGCGGAGTGCAGGGCTACGTGTTCGGGGTGGAGCGGGTCGCTGCGCTGGTGGGGGCGGCACAGGCGGACGCGTAAACGCTTACGCCTCCCCGTGGCCTTGACCCGGCGGCCTAGGGGAGTCGGCCGGCCTCCACGATCCGCCGCAGAAAGCGCTGCGTGCGCTCCTGCCGCGGATCGCCGAAGATCTGCTCGGCGCCGCCGCGCTCCAGGACCACACCGCCGTCCAGGAAGCACACCTGGTCGGCCACCTCGCGGGCGAAGCTCATCTCGTGCGTGGCCAGCACCATGGTCATGCCGTCGTCCTTCAGATCGCGCACGACGGCGAGGACCTCGCCCACCAGCTCGGGATCCAGCGCGGCGGTGACCTCGTCGAGCAGCAGCAGCCGGGGACGTACGGCCAGAGCGCGCGCGATCGCGACCCGCTGCTGCTGTCCGCCGCTCAGCCGGTCCGGGTACTCGCCCGCCCTGCCGCCGAGGCCGAGCCGCTCCAGCAGCTCACGCGCGCGTGCCTCGGCCTCGGCGCGGGACACGCCGTGCACACGGCGCGGGGCCAGGGTGATGTTCTCGAGGACGGTCATGTGCGGGAACAGGTTGTACGCCTGGAAGACCACGCCGATACGGCGGCGCACCGCGTCCTGGTCGACGCGTGGATCGGTGATCTCCTCGTCGTCCAGCCAGATCGCGCCGTCGTCGATGTCCTCCAGGAGGTTGGCGCACCGCAGCAGCGTCGACTTGCCGGACCCGGACGCGCCGATCAGCGCGGTCACCGTGTGCGGGGCGACCTCCAGGTCGACGTCCCGCAGCACGACCGTGCCACCGAACGTCTTGCGGACCGACTCCATGCGCAGCACGGGGGCGTCACTCATAGGGATCCTCCCTGGGCCCGCTGACGGTCCATCCGGGCCGTCACCCAGTCAGTGAACCGTGTCATGGGGATGGTCAGCGCCACGAAGACCAGGCCCGCGACGATGTAGGGCGTGTAGTTGAGGCTGCGGCCGACGATGATGTCGGCGGCCCGTACGGCGTCCACCGCGCCGCCGATCGACACGAGCCCGGTGTCCTTCTGGAGCGACACCAGGTCGTTGAGCAGCGGCGGCACCTGGCGACGCACCGCCTGCGGGAGGACGACGTACCGCAGCGCCTGCCGGTTGTTGAGGCCGAGTGAGCGGGCCGCGGCGCGCTGCGAGGGGTGGACGGACTCGATGCCGGCGCGGAACACCTCGGCGACGTACGCCGAGTACGTCAGCGTCAGCGCCGTACCGCCCAGCAGCACCGGGTCGACGGTGACACCCTGCAGCCGCAGCGCGGGCACGCCGAGGACCACGATCATCAGGTTGATGATGAGCGGCAGGCCCCGGAAGAAGTCGGTGTACGCGGCGGCGAGCACGCGCAGCGGGAAGAACACCGGGCCGCGCAGGGTGCGCGCGACGGCTATGAGCATCCCGAGGACGAGCACGGCAGCGCCGCAGATCAGCAGCAGCCGGACGTTGAGCCACAGTCCTTCGAGGACCTTGGGCAACGCCTCGCGCGCGTACTCGGCGCTGAAGAACGTCTCCTTGGTGCGCGCCCAGCCGGGTGCGTTGACGACGACCAGGTAGAGGACGACGCCTGTGACCAGCGTCGAGAGCGCGCCGATCGCGGTGGCGCGGCGGGAGCGGGCGCGCTTGTAGGCCTCGCGGTCGATGCGCCGCTGCGAGGGGACGTATCCCTCGCTTCCCTCGCTCTCCTGGCCGGACTCGTCCTTGGTGAGCGTCACTTGAGAACGGGTGCGTCGACGGCCTCGGACAGCCACTGCTGCTCGATCTTCGCCAGCGTGCCGTTCTCGCGCAGGGCGTCGACGGCGTCCGTCACGCACGAGGTGAGCGCGCTGCCCTTGTCGAGCACGAGCCCGAACTGCTCCGGCGTACCGCCCTGGTTCTCGAACTGCCCCACGATCGTCGCGTCGGTGACCTCGGCCGCGGTGATGTAGAAGGCGGTCGGCAGGTCGACGACGATGGCGTCGACCTGGCCGTTCTGCAGGGCGGACTTGGCCTGGTCGTTCTTGGCGTAGGCGGCGGGCTCCCGAGTCGGCTTCACCACGTCGTCGATGTAGTTGAGGCTGGTGGTGCCGACCTGGGCGCCCAGCTTGAGGCCCTTCAGGTCGGCGAGGCTCGTCGCCTTCGCGGCCTTGCTGTTTTTGAGGGCGATGACGGCCTGGCGCACGTCGTAGTAGCCGGACGAGAAGTCCACGGCCTTCTTGCGCTCGTCGCTGATCGACACCTGGTTGATGTCGAAGTCGAACGTCTTTTCGCCGGGCGCGAAGGCCTTGTTGAAGGGAACGCTCTGCCAGACGACGGCGCTCTTGTCGTAGCCGAGCTCCTTCGCCACGGCGTAGGCGACCGCGGACTCGAAGCCCTCGCCGTTCGCGGGCTTGCCATCCTTGAACCACGGCTCGTACGCGGGCTCGTCGGTGGCGATCGTCAGTGTGCCGGAGGTTTCGGTGGCCAGCTTGCCCTTGGCGCAGGTGGCCCCGGCCGACCCCGAAGGCGTGTCGGCCGCCTTCTCCTCCGGCTGCGGAGCGCAGCCGACAGCGGTGGCGAGCAGGGCTGTGGTCGCGGCGGCGAGGGCGCGGCGCAGCGGGCGCGAGGCAAGAGGCATGGCGGGAGAGTGGCAGTCCGTCGCCCCGTTTGTCGAGGTCAGGGCGAGATTCGTCCGCATGGTGGGAACGGGTGTTTCATTCTTGTGAACGCGTCCCGTGAGGTGATGCTCGCCGGGGCCGCCGGTCGAGGGCGGGGATCGGAAGACCGGCGGCCCGTACCGCGCAGGAGCCGTCGTCCTGGGCGGGGCTGCCACCAGTTGACTGCGCAACCACGTGCGCCGGGAGCGCGCGCACGGCACCGGCGTGAGCGAAGGGTTCACACGGGGCGCGTGGGCGGGGTGGACGCGGGGCGCACACTCATCGCCGCGCGCCTGTGCTGGTCGCCCATCCCCGCGTGCCGGCGGCCCTCGTCGGCCGCGGGCGCCGGTCGCTTACCGGCCCCGTGCCCCCGGGAGCCCGCGCAGGACGCCGGCGAGCGCGGAGGGTTCACACGGGGCGGGCTCTCCTCGCCCTGCGCGCCGGATGCTCACGGCCCCCGCGACGGGTGGCAGTCACCAGCTCCGCGACGGGTGGCAGTCACCAGCCCCGCGCGTGCCACTCCGGCAGATGCGGCCGCTCCGCGCCCAGCGTCGTGTCGTTGCCGTGCCCGGGGTACACCCATGCCTCGTCGGGGAGGGCGTCGAAGATCTTCGTCTCGACGTCGTGGATCAGGCTGGCGAACGCCTTCGGGTCCTTGCGGGTGTTGCCCACCCCGCCGGGGAACAGGCAGTCGCCGGTGAAGACGTGGGGATGCCCGTGCGGGTCGTCGTAGACGAGGGCGATCGAGCCCGGCGTGTGGCCGACCAGATGGCGCGCGGTGAGTTCCACGCGCCCCACGCGGATGGTGTCGCCGTCGTCGACCAGGACGTCGGTGGGCACGGGGATGCCGTCGGCGTCTTCCCGACCCGCGTACGTGCGCGCGCCCGTGGCCGCGACGACCTCGGCGAGCGCCTGCCAGTGGTCACCGTGCTGGTGCGTGGTGACGACCGACGCGATGCCGTCCTCGCCGATGCTGCCGAGCAGGGTGCCGGCGTCGTTGGCGGCGTCGATCAGCAGTTGCTCGTCCGTGGCCCGGCAGCGCAGTACATAGGCGTTGTTGTTCATGGGTCCGACCGCGATCTTCGTGATCATCACGTCTCGCAGTTCGTGCACGTCGGCCGGGCCGCCGACCGTCACCACTCCGCTGTACGTCATGACGTTCAGCCTATAGCGGGGAGGGGCCCGGCCGAGGGGGAGCGGACTACAGCGGGGGAAGGGCCGGCAGTGGGCCGCCGGTCACGGTCAGAGCGGATCCGTCGCGGCGTCCCGCGAGCCAGCCCAGCAGGTCGGCCCGGTGGCCGGTGACGGTGATCCGAGCCGTCCCGTCACGGCCGGTCGTGATCCGGCGCCGGCCGTCCTGCTCGATCAGCACGGCGGGTACGTCGGGATGGCCCCGGAAGCGGTCGGCGAGGAAGTCGATCTCCCGCTGGGTGAAGTCCTCGGGGAGGTCTTCCAGGTTGTACCCGATGTCGAGGTCCACATGGTGCAGCTCCACCTCGATCCAGCGCCGGAACGGCACCCGGGAGGCGGAGTCGGTGACCCCGTTGCGCAGCTCCACCGTGCGCGACCAGTCCGCCGGCCCGGCCCCCGCCTCCTGGAAGCGCGCCGCGCTGTCGCGGAGGTCGGTGACCTGGACGGAGAGGGGGCGCGGGGCGTCCCGCTCGATGTCGCAATCCCGGGCGTTCGCGGAGGCGTACATGGGACGGTCTTCGAGGACGTTCACGAGGGCGTCCGCGTTGCGGGCCAGGTGGGCGAGGATGTGGCCGCGGGTCCAGCCGGGCAGCCGTGACGGCTCGGTCACAGCCGAGTTGTCCAGTTTGGTGACTGCGATGAGCAAGCGTTCGGTAGCGTCACGTACAGACGCCAGGTCATGCGCGTGATCAATCATGGTGCTGACCCTAGCTCCGGCCACACCTTCGGGTGAAGCTCGTGTAGCGGAACCGTAAATCGAATGCACGTGCTATATGGTCGGGCGTGGCGTCGGGCATGCTGGAGAGCCGGGGATTGTTTACGCATCCGGGAATCCGACCGGCGTTGTCAGTGGCTCCCCCTAGTCTGAGAAAGCACGGGGGCCTCGCCCCTGTCACTTCTCTCAAGAAAGGTGCGGACCGGCGTGGCCGACCGTCTCATCGTCCGTGGCGCGCGCGAGCACAACCTGAAGAACGTCTCGCTCGACCTGCCTCGCGACTCGCTCATCGTCTTCACGGGCCTGTCCGGGTCGGGCAAGTCCTCCCTGGCCTTCGACACCATCTTCGCCGAGGGCCAGCGGCGCTACGTGGAGTCGCTCTCCTCGTACGCCCGCCAGTTCCTCGGTCAGATGGACAAGCCCGACGTCGACTTCATCGAGGGCCTCTCGCCCGCGGTCTCCATCGACCAGAAGTCGACCTCGCGCAACCCGCGCTCGACGGTCGGCACCATCACCGAGGTCTACGACTATCTGCGACTGCTCTTCGCGCGCATCGGCAAGCCGCACTGCCCCGAGTGCGGCCGTCCGATCTCGCGCCAGTCGCCGCAGGCCATCGTCGACAAGGTCCTGGAGCTGCCGGAGGGGAGCCGCTTCCAGGTGCTGTCGCCGCTCGTCCGTGAGCGCAAGGGCGAGTTCGTCGACCTCTTCGCCGATCTCCAGACCAAGGGCTACTCCCGCGCGCGCGTCGACGGCGAGACGATCCAGCTCTCCAACCCGCCCACGCTGAAGAAGCAGGAGAAGCACACCATCGAGGTGGTCATCGACCGCCTCACGGTGAAGGACTCCGCCAAGCGTCGCCTCACCGACTCCGTGGAGACCGCGCTCGGCCTGTCCGGCGGCATGGTCGTGCTCGACTTCGTCGACCTCGCCGAGGACGACCCGGAGCGCGAGCGCATGTACTCGGAGCACCTGTACTGCGCGTACGACGACCTGTCCTTCGAGGAGATGGAGCCCCGTTCCTTCTCCTTCAACTCTCCCTTCGGCGCCTGCCCGGACTGCACGGGTATCGGCACGCGCATGGAGGTCGACCCGGAGCTGATCGTCCCGGACGAGGACAAGTCCCTCGACGAGGGCGCCATCCACCCCTGGTCGCACGGCCACACCAAGGACTACTTCGGCCGCCTGATCGGTGCCCTCGCGGACGCCCTGGGGTTCCGTACGGACATCCCCTTCGCCGGCCTGCCGCAGCGCGCCAAGAAGGCACTGCTCCACGGCCACAAGACGCAGATCGAGGTCCGGTACCGCAACCGCTACGGACGCGAGCGTGTGTACACCACGCCCTTCGAGGGCGCCGTCCCGTTCATCAAGCGCCGGCACAGCGAGTCCGAGAGCGACGCCAGCCGGGAGCGCTTCGAGGGCTACATGCGCGAGGTCCCCTGCCCGACCTGTGAGGGCACACGCCTCAAGCCGGTGGTCCTCGCGGTCACGATCATGGAGAAGTCGATCGCCGAGGTCTCCGGGATGTCCATCAGCGACTGCGCGGACTTCCTGGGCCGGCTGAAGCTGAGCGCCCGCGACAAGAAGATCGCCGAGCGTGTGCTCAAGGAGGTCAACGAGCGGCTGAGGTTCCTGGTCGACGTCGGCCTGGACTACCTCTCGCTGAACCGCGCGGCCGGCACCCTCTCCGGCGGCGAGGCCCAGCGCATCCGTCTCGCCACCCAGATCGGCTCCGGCCTGGTCGGCGTCCTGTACGTCCTCGACGAGCCGTCCATCGGCCTGCACCAGCGCGACAACCACCGGCTCATCGAGACCCTGGTCCGGCTGCGCGACATGGGCAACACGCTGATCGTCGTCGAGCACGACGAGGACACCATCAAGGTCGCCGACTGGATCGTCGACATCGGCCCCGGCGCGGGCGAGCACGGCGGCAAGGTCGTGCACAGCGGCTCCCTGAAGGAGCTGCTCGCCAACCCCGAGTCGATGACCGGCCAGTACCTGTCCGGCAAGAAGGCCATTCCGCTGCCCGACGTCCGGCGCCCGCAGGACCCGTCCCGCCGGCTCACGGTGCACGGCGCCCGCGAGAACAACCTCCAGGACATCGACGTGTCCTTCCCGCTGGGCGTGTTCACGGCGGTCACGGGCGTGTCCGGGTCCGGCAAGTCGACGCTGGTCAACGACATCCTGTACACGCACCTGGCCCGTGAGCTCAACGGCGCCCGGAGCGTTCCGGGGCGGCACACGCGCGTGGACGGCGACGACCTCGTCGACAAGGTCGTCCACGTCGACCAGTCGCCCATCGGCCGTACGCCCCGGTCCAACCCGGCGACGTACACCGGCGTCTTCGACCACGTCCGCAAGCTGTTCGCCGAGACCACCGAGGCGAAGATCCGCGGCTACCTGCCCGGCCGCTTCTCCTTCAACGTCAAGGGCGGCCGCTGCGAGAACTGCGCGGGCGACGGCACGATCAAGATCGAGATGAACTTCCTTCCGGACGTGTACGTCCCGTGCGAGGTCTGCCACGGTGCCCGGTACAACCGGGAGACCCTGGACGTCCACTACAAGGGCAAGTCCATCGCCGACATCCTGAACATGCCGATCGAGGAGGCGATGCACTTCTTCGAGGCCGTGCCCGCGATCTCCCGCCACCTGAAGACGCTCAACGACGTCGGTCTCGGCTACGTCCGTCTCGGCCAGTCCGCGACCACCCTCTCCGGTGGCGAGGCCCAGCGGGTGAAGCTCGCCAGTGAGCTCCAGAAGCGCTCCACCGGCCGTACGGTCTACGTCCTGGACGAGCCGACCACCGGTCTGCACTTCGAGGACATCAGCAAGCTGCTCACCGTCCTGGCCGGTCTCGTCGACAAGGGCAACACGGTCATCGTCATCGAGCACAACCTCGACGTGATCAAGACCGCCGACTGGGTCGTCGACATGGGTCCCGAGGGTGGCGCCGGCGGCGGCCTGGTCGTCGCCGAGGGCACGCCCGAGCAGGTCGCCGGCGTACCGGCCAGCCACACCGGCAAGTTCCTCCGCGAGATCCTCGACTCCGACCGGATCAGCGACGCGGACCCGGTGAAGGCCCCGCGCAAGACGGCCGTCAGGAAGGCGGCGGCCAAGAAGGCGGTGGCGGCCACATCGGCGGTGAGGAAGACGGCGACGGCCAGGACGACCACCACGACGGCCGAGGACGTCGACACCACCGCGGCCAAGAAGGCGACGGCGGCCAAGAAGGCGACCGCGGCCACGAAGAAGGCCGCGCCGGCGAAGAAGACGACCCGGGCCCGCAAGGCCTGACAAGGAGAGCCGAACAGACGGGGAGAGCCTGACACCGACGGGGGAGCTGGGCCAGGGGTCACCTGGAGGGGACCGCTGCGGGGCGCGGACAAGCACCCGCAGCGGTCCGCGTCCGCCCTCCTCCAGGGTGGACCGCCCCCATGCGTTCTTGCCCCGCCCCTGCGCTTACGCCATCGTGACCTTGGCGGAACGGCCCGTGACGACGCGGGCACGCCCCGCTGATGACCACGGAGGGGGAGCCGGTGATGGAACCTGATATTCCGGCAGCTCGGGGCGGGCCGTTGGAACCACGGGCGGCACGGCCTGCCGACGTCACCTGGCACCGGCTCCAGGACCAGCTGAACTGGTTCGACCGGAAGAGCGGTCTCGCCCAACGCCGCTTCAAACAGCTGAAGTTGGCCACACTGATGCTGGCGGCCGGTCTTCCGGTGACCGTCGCCGCCTCCGCGCCCAACTGGATCCCGGCGTTGATGGGCGCCCTCGTCGCGGTCATCGAGGGCGCACAGCAACTGTTCAAGTTCCAGGAGAACTGGATCAACTACCGGTCCGTGTGTGAGGGTCTGCGCCGCGAGCACTACCTGTACCTGGCGCGGGCGGGGCACTACGGCGAAACGGCCGACGTCGACACCCTGCTGGCCGAGATGGTGGAGCGGATCATCGGACAGGAAACCACCCACTGGGTGGAACGGGAGGCCACATGATCATCGTCTTTACCGGTCGGCGTCCCTCAGGGCCGGACGGAGTGTTCCCCGATACGGCCGTGGACTGGCTGGAGGAGCGTCTGAAGCTCCTCATCGCCGGACTCCGGCCGCGGCTCGTCGTGGGTTCCGCCGCCGCGGGCACCGACCTGCTCGCCGCCGGGGCGGCACTGCGCGCCGGTATCCCGGTCGAACTCCTGGTCACCGAGGACCCCGAGGAGTTCGTGAGCGCCTCAGTCGCCGACAAGGGGCCGCGATGGGAGGAGCGCTTTCGCACGCTGACCGCGCAGACGAAGGCCGCCGTGATCCCCGTACCGGGAGCGGGGGCCGACGACGACGGATTCCGCGCCGTCAACCAGGCGATCCTGAGCCACGCCCGCGACAGCATGCGCGACCCGGTCCAGGCAGCGGACGCGCCCGAGGAGCTCGTGGTGGTCGCGGTGACCGAGGGGCCTCGCGCGGGAGAGGACCACACCGAGTCCCTCGCCCGGTCCGCCGAAGCCCTCGGCCACCTGGTGCTGCGCCTCGACCCCTCCCAGATCCAGCCCGAGGCGCCGACCGCGTTCGTCGCCATGCCGTACGGCGTCAAGGCCGACTCCACACGGGACCTCAAGCGGTTCGAGGCGGACCAGTCCTGGCACCGGGTGGTCGTACCCGCCCTCCTCGACAGCGGATACCGGCCGATCCGCACGGATCTGGAAGCCGGCCTGAAGAGCATCGACGCGCGCATGCTGCACAGCATCAACACCGCCGACCTCTTCGTGGCCGACCTCGCCACGCTCAACCCCAACGTCCTGTGGGAACTGGGCGTGCGACACGCCTGGCGGCCCCACGCCACCCTCCTGATGGCGCCGAACTGGGTCACACCGCCCTTCGACCTGGGGCATTCCACCATCCAGCGCTACGAGCGGGGAATGAAGAAGGTCAGCGATCGGCAGGCGGTCACCGCCATTCGAAAGCTCAAGGCCGCGCTGAGCGCGACGCAGCGGGGGGACGACAGCCCGGTGTGGGCGGTGTTCCCGGCGCTGGAGCCCGTACAACTGCCTCCCGACGCCGATGTGGAGCTCTTCTCGCGGCTCACGCGCTACAGCGAGGAGATCAACCTCGCGGCGGCACTGCGTGACTCCGGGAAACTGCTCGACCTCGCCGACCAGGTACGGGCGGACGGACTACCCGACAGCAACTGCCGCGACCAGCTGGAGCAGATCGGGCTGGCCCTCGTGAAACTGGGCAGCTTCGATGAGGGGCGCAGGCTGCTCGAGCCGCTGGCCGCGGCCGACGTCTCCTTCGGCCGGATCCGCATGCAGCAGGGATACGCCCTCACACTGATCCACCGTGACGGAACGCCCGAGGAGCGGCTGAAGTACCTGAAGGACGGCGAGCGCAGGTTACTGCTGCTCGACCGCCACCATCCCGGCTCCTCCGAAACCTGGGGACTGCTCGGCAGTGCGGCCAAACGGGCTTTCGAGCTCGCCTTCCGGCTTGCGGAGGAGAACGCCCCTTCCCACCTGGACCGCGCCATCGAGGCCTATCGCAAGGGCATGGAGGCCGATCCCGGCGACTACTACCCGGGGATCAACGCCCTTGCCCTGGTACGAGTGAGGGGGCAGCACTTCGACGGCGGCCAGGACGACGTGGCGCTGGCGGAGTCCCTGCTCCCGGTGGTCCGGTTCGCCGTCGAGCGCCGGCCGGTCGGCCCGAACGACACCTGGGAGCACGCGACGCTGGCCGAACTCGCCCTGCATCAGCACCTGTTGGACAAGGGTATGGCTTCGGAACCGCCCGTCGAGGCACTGCGCCACTACACCTTCGCGGCCCATTCCGCCGACGGCGCCGAACTTGCCTCCATACGCCGCCAACTCGAGTTCCTCATGGCGGTGGGAGACCCGCCCGAGGTGATTGCACCGCTGCTCGCGGCCATCCCCGCACCCGCCGAAGGGAACGCCCTGTGACATACGGGACCACCGAGCCGTACGTGATGGTGAGTTTCTCCAGCCGGGACGCGGCACAGGTCGACGAACTCCTGGCCGAACTCGACCGGCAGGGCGTGCGCCACTTCGAGTACCGGCGCGACATCCGGCACGGGGCGGACATCCTCGGCACGGTCCGGAACGCGATCGAACAGTCCTCACATGTGGTGATCTACCTGTCGCCGGCCAGCCTCGAGTCCCCATGGGTGTGGCTGGAGGTCGGAATGGCCTTCGGGCGGGAGAAGACACTGGTCTTCGTCCTCGACGAGGCGCTGACCTCCATGCCGATGCCGTTCGACGGCCTGCGACACGTCACGGGCCCGAGCGAGTACGCCCGGTTCGTGCGGGAACTGGTCGAGAGCGGGAAGGCGGGCGGCCCCGACTTCCCGCCGGGCTCCGTCGAAGAGGCGGCCCGGGACAAGCTGTACTACCACCCGGGAGGGTGGGTGAGAGCCGTCAGGCTCTGGGGCGCCGAGGACGTGTACTTCACCGAGGACCGGGTGCGGGTCGAGTACGAGCACGTTCCCCTGGCCATCCCGCCGGAACTCGCGCAGGCCCGGGACCGCACGATCGAAGCCAAGAAGAAGCGCGCGGAAGCCATCGGCCAGGTGTTCTTCGACGGCCCGAACACACGCCTGCTGGACTTCCGCGCCTCACCGGTCGACGAATCGTCGGCACTGGAGGTTCCGGCGCTCACGCTCCGGCTCGGCCCCGTGGGCTGGTACGACTACGAAGGGCTCGACGAGGCGTTCAGAGAGACGCAGGGCGACTCGCCCCCGCTCCACGTGTACCGGTACTACCTGAAGCTCGACGCTCTGATCAGGGACGGTGACGTCTCGGGCAGTCGGCTGTCCAACATCATGGACAACGCGGTGACGATCGTGACGGAGGACGGCCATGTCCTCTACGGCGAGCGGTCCCGGCGAGTCACCTACCCCGGCGGCCTCACCTGTGCCGTGGCGGAGAACCTCAACCGGTACCTGGACGACGCGGATCCGCGGACCGGGCGGCTCCTCAATCCGCTTCCCTCGGCGGCGGACGGCCTCCCCGAGAACGCCCTCGACGGGTCCTACGTGCCGACGGGCGTTCCCAGCCCCTTCGCCGCCGCCCGACGCGGCCTGTCCAGCGAGGTCTCGCCGCGCCTCGACGGGCTCTACCCGCCCTCCGCGCTCAAGGTCACCGGTCTCGCGTTCGGCTTCGACATCCTCCACCCGAGCCTGCTGTTCTGCGTGTTCGTCCCGGCGTCGCGCGACGAGATCCTCGCGATGCGCGCGCAGGAGCCGGGCGACGAGGCGTACGAGCAGGTCCTGCGGAGCGTCCCGGCGGACCGGAACAGCCCCGAGACCGCCCGGGTCCTCAACCTCGACAACTGGGCGGAGGGCGGCAAGGCCTCACTCGTCCGGGCGCTCGAACTGATCCACGCGGTCCGGCGCCGGCGCGGGTGCTCCTTCGCCGATGCCTTCCAGCTGCTGCTCGACGAGTAGCGGACCGCCGGGGCATCACCCGGGGTGCTCCGTCCCACGGAACGGCCGGCGTCTCAGGCCAGTTCCGCCGTGTAGGGCGGCTCCGCCCCCGCGCGCGAGCAGGTGATCGCCGCCGCCCGCGCGGCGAACCTCAGCAACCGCGCCCAGCCGTCCGCGCCCAGGCCGGCGAGCGCCTCCGGGGACAGGGCGTCACGGTCGGCCAGGCCGTGCAACAGGGCGGCGTTCACGGTGTCGCCGGCGCCGATCGTGTCGACGACGTCGACCTTCTCGCCCGGCACCGCGTGCACCGCGCCGTCCCTGGTGAAGGCCGTCATCCCGTCGCCGCCCTGGGTGATCACGACGGCCGAGGGCCCCGCGGCCAGCCACTCGCGCGGGGTACCGCCCAGCCACAGCGCGTCCTCCTCGGAGAGCTTGAGCAGGGAGACCGACGGCAGCCAGCTCTTGAAGCGCGCCCGGTAGGCGTCCGCGTCGGGGATCAGCCCCGCCCGGATGTTCGGGTCGAGCGCGGTGAACACGCCCCGCGCGGACGCGCTCCGCATCAGCTCCTCGTAGGCGCTCGCGCCCGGTTCCAGGACGAGTGAGCACGTCCCGAACGAGACCGCCCGGGCCCCCGCGGGAAGCTCCGCGGGCGCTGTGAACAGCCGGTCCGCGGTGCCGTCGACGTAGAAGGAGTAGGCGGCCGAACCGTGCGTGTCGATCGTGGCGACCGCGAGGGTGGTCGGCTCCGTGCCACGCTGTACGGCCGTCACGTCCACCCCCGCCGCCCGCAGCCCGTCGAGCAGCGCCTCGCCGAAGGCGTCGTACGAGACCCGGGAGCAGAAGGCCGTGGGGGAGCCGAGGCGGCCCAGGGCCAGGGCCGTGTTGTACGGGCCGCCGCCGAGCGCCGGCTTCAGGCCCGCGAGGGCGCCCGTGCCCTGCGGTACCAGGTCGATCAATGCCTCTCCGGCGACGACGATCACGCGACGGTTCCTCTCTTGGACTGCGAGGGCTGCTGGGGCTGCTGGGGTTGCGCGGACCGAGGGGGTTGCAAGGGCTGCTGAGGGTTCTGCGAAAGCTGGTGAGCGGACTGTGACGGCTGACGGAGCTGCGAGCCCTGCGCCGCCGACGGCCCCGCCTCGTCGTCGCAGCCGCACGAGGCGCGGTGGACGAAGGTGCAGGCGAGCCGCACGGTCCGGGCCGGCCGGTCCGGCGTGGCGAGACGCTCCAGGAGCACATGGAACGCCCGGGCGCCGATCTCCTTGCCGGGCTGGGCGATCGCGGTGAGCCGCGGTGTGAACAGGTCGGCCCAGGTGAAGTCGTCGAAGCAGCACAGGGCGATGTCGTCCGGCACGGACAGGCCGTGCTCCCGCAGAGCGCGCAGGGCGCCGATGGTCATCGCGTTGTTCGCGGTGACGAGCGCGGTGGGCGGCGCGGCGAGGGACAGCAGGGCCGCGGTGGCCCGTTCGCCGCCGTCCGACCCGGAGTCGCCGTGCACGACGAGGCGTTCGTCGTAGGGAAACCCGGCGGCGGCCAGGCCGTGCCGGTACCCGGTGATCCGTTCGCCGGTGGTGCTCAGCCCGGCCCGGCCCGCGATCAGGGCGATCCGCCGATGGCCGAGCCCGGCGAGATGGGTGACCAGCTGGGCCGTCGGCTCGGCGCTGTCGGCGCAGACCTGGTCGAAGCGCGGTGCGCGGTCCTCGGGGAAGTCGATCACCCGGTCGAGGAACACGGCCGGTACGTCGTGACGCGTGAGGTAGGCGACGAGTTCCCGCGGTTCGGCGGAGGGCGCGACGATCATGCCGTCCACCCGCCGTTCGTGCAGGAGCTGGACGACCTTGAGCTCGTGCTCCGGATCGTCGTGCGGGTCGGCGATGAGCAGGCCGTAGCCGTGCTCCAGGGCGGCGGCCTCGACCCCCTGGAGGATGTCCGTGAAGTACGGGTTGCTGATCGCCGACACCGCGAGGCCGACGGACCGGGTGCGGGAGGTCACCAGGGAGCGGGCGAGGGTGTTGGGCGTGTAGCCGAGCTCCGCCACGGCGTCCAGCACGGCCTGGCGGGTGTGCGGCAGGACCGGCCGGGTGTCGTTCAGGACGTGCGAAACGGTCGCGACGGACACGCCGGCGCTGCGTGCGACGTCGGCCATGGTCGGCATGGGGTCCTCCTCCCGGAACGGCAGCGGCCGAAGCAGCAGCAGAGAAGACGGCAGCGGTAGCGGCACCGGGAACGTATCGCATACCAGCCCGCACGTAAACGCTTGCGCAAACGCTTACGTGCGGTCACCGACCCCGGCCCAGGGAGTCACTCCCAGTCCCACCCGATCCCCACGATCCCCGACCGCACCCGGGGTTCGACGAGGTGCACGGAGTGATGCCGGCCGGTCAGGGCCAGCTCCTGGCGCCCGCTGCGCGGCGCCGCCGCCGAATGCTGGGCGAACCGGTGGCAGCGCACCGGCAGCGCGTGTTTGTCGAAGCGGACCTGGAGCGCGTACTGGCCGCCCGCCGGCCCGAACCCGCGGACGCACTCCCGTGACACACCGGCCGTGCCGTCCTCGACGCCGTAACGGAAGAGGAACGTGTCGCCGGCCCGCAGCCGCGTGTCGAAAAGCAGCTCGGCCACGAGCACCCCGGTGTCGTGGTCGCAACGCACGCGTCCCGTCCGGCAGTTCTCCACGGCGTGGACGGTCATGCGCTCCGGAGCGCACCCCGGGTCGCCGTGGTGGACGGCCACGAAGCGGTCGACGCCGTCCCGGTGGGCGCGCACGATGTGGTGCGACTCGCGCCCCGCCAGCTCGCGGCGCCCGCCGATCCGTACCCGCTCGTGGTGCCCGACGGTGTGCAGCCCGCCGTCGAGCGGCGATCCCAGCTCCGCCAGCAGGTGTTCCAGGACGCCGGAGGCCTCGACGAGGGAACGGTAGGAGCGTGCCGCGGGCCGCTCTGCGGCCGGGTCCTCGTCGGTGTGGGCGAGCAGCCGGATCAGGGACTCCTCCGGCAGCTGGAGGATCTCCTCCAGCGCCCGTACGGCCCGCAGCGACTCCGGGCGCTGCGGGCGCCGGGCGCCCTGTTGCCAGTAACTGAGACTCGTCACGCCGACCTTGACCCCGTGGCGCGACAGATGGTGCTGCACGCGCTGCAGCGGCAGCCCGCGGGCGGCGATCGCGGCGCGCAGCGCGACATGGAAGGGCCCGACACGCAGGGCCGAGTCCAGTTCCGCGGTGGCGACGTCCGCGTGCTGTGTGGCGTGCGGCATGCAGGGGCCTTTCTGTGAATGTTCACAACGGCTGGTCAGACCGTTCGCGGGAGTCGGGGCCCCCGATCCGGCGCCGGGGTCTTCACATCCGTACGCCGACGTTCAGGGCCCGAGTTCCCCCGCATTGAAGCGTGTTGACCAAGCCCCGACAACACCTGATGCCCAACCGCGGTGCACACCTGGCCGACTTCGCGCGGCGACGGACCTGGGCGGGATTCCGCTCGTGCGACCGGACTCCTGGGGCCGGCCGTCTCCATGAGCCCGGTCACACATGTGGACGAGTTCCGGCGGAGCCCGGAAACCGGAAGGAAGCCCGCCCGCACCGCCCCGGCCCACCGGGCGCGCCTGCCAGAAGGCCACCGACGGCGACCGAGGCCGACGACGGCTACCGCCGCGTACCGGCGCTTCCCGGTTCTCCCCTCCCGGAGTCCCCGTGAGGGCGTCGGACCGTCGTCCACAGGCTCGCCGCGCTGTCAGCCCCCGCCAGTAGGGTGTGAGACATGGCCGACCCCTCCAGCTACCGCCCCAAGCCGGGACAGATCCCGGACTCTCCCGGGGTGTACAGGTTCCGTGACGAGCACCGCAGGGTGATCTACGTCGGAAAGGCGAAGAGCCTGCGCCAGCGCCTGGCGAACTACTTCCAGGATCTGGCGGGCCTGCACCCCCGCACCCGCACCATGGTCACCACGGCCGCGTCCGTGGAATGGACGGTGGTGTCCACGGAGGTCGAGGCCCTCCAGCTGGAGTACTCCTGGATCAAGGAGTACGACCCCCGGTTCAACGTCAAGTACCGCGACGACAAGAGCTACCCGTACCTCGCGGTGACGATGAACGAGGAGTTCCCGCGCGTCCAGGTGATGCGCGGTCACAAGAAGAAGGGCGTGCGCTACTTCGGGCCGTACGGCCACGCGTGGGCGATCCGCGACACCGTCGACCTCCTGCTGCGCGTCTTCCCGGTCCGCACCTGCTCGGCCGGCGTCTTCAAGAACGCCGCCCGTACCGGCCGCCCCTGCCTGCTCGGCTACATCGGCAAGTGCTCCGCACCCTGCGTCGACCGCGTCTCGGCCGAGGAGCACCGCGAACTCGCCGACGAGTTCTGCGACTTCATGGCCGGCCGCACGGGCACGTATCTGCGCCGCCTGGAGAAGCAGATGACGGCGGCGGCCGAGGAGATGGAGTACGAGCGGGCGGCCCGCCTGCGCGACGACATCGGGGCCCTGAAGAAGGCCATGGAGAAGAGCGCGGTCGTGCTCGCCGACGCGACCGACGCCGACCTCATCGCGGTCGCCGAGGACGAGCTGGAAGCAGCCGTGCAGATCTTCCACGTCCGCGGCGGCCGCGTGCGCGGCCAGCGCGGCTGGGTCACCGACAAGGTCGAGGAGATCACCACCGGAGCCCTGGTCGAGCACGCCCTCCAGCAGCTCTACGGCGAGGAGACCGGCGACTCGGTCCCCAAGGAGGTCCTGGTCCCGGCCCTGCCCGACCCGGTGGAGCCGGTCCAGGAGTGGCTGACCGTGCGCCGGGGGTCCAACGTGTCGCTGCGCATCCCGCAGCGCGGCGACAAGAAGGCCCTCATGGAGACGGTGCAGCGCAACGCGCTCCAGACGCTCGCCCTGCACAAGACCAAGCGCGCCTCCGACCTGACCACGCGCTCGCGCGCGCTGGAGGAGATCGCCGACGCCCTGGGCCTGGACAGCGCCCCGCTCAGGATCGAGTGCTACGACATCTCGCACCTCCAGGGCGACGACGTCGTGGCCTCCATGGTCGTCTTCGAGGACGGGCTCCAGCGCAAGAGCGAGTACCGCCGCTTCCAGATCAAGGGCTTCGAGGGGCAGGACGACGTCCGCTCCATGCACGAGGTGCTCACCCGCCGCTTCCGGCGCTACCTCGCAGAGAAGGAGCGGACGGGGGAGTGGACGGACGGCGAGGACGCCCTCGATGACGGCCTGGACGGCACCGTCCTCCAGGACGGCAACGGCCTCAAGGACGACGACGGCCGGCCCAAGCGCTTCGCCTACCCGCCCCAGCTCGTCGTCGTCGACGGCGGGCAGCCGCAGGTGGCCGCCGCCAAGAAGGCCCTCGACGAGCTCGGCATCGACGACATCGCCGTCTGCGGCCTGGCCAAACGCCTGGAGGAGGTCTGGCTGCCGGACGACGACGACCCGGTGGTCCTGCCCCGCAGCAGCGAGGGCCTCTACCTCCTCCAGCGCGTCCGCGACGAGGCCCACCGCTTCGCCATCACCTACCAGCGCGCCAAGCGCGCCAAGCGCTTCCGCGCGAGCCCTCTGGACGAGGTCCCCGGGCTCGGGGATGCGCGCAAGCAGGCAGTGCTGAAGCATTTCGGTTCGTTGAAGAAACTGCGATCCGCCACCATCGACCAGATCTGTGAGGTTCCCGGCATAGGCCGCAAGACGGCCGAGACGATCGCCGTGACCCTCGCCCGGACGGCTCCGGCCACGCCGGCGGTGAACACGGCGACTGGAGAGATCATGGAAGAGGAACCCGACACCATGGGTTCCGGTGGGGAGCCCGTGGCGACGGGCGCCCCGGACGAACGACGGGGGCAGGAGACATGAATGTGAACGAGCACGACGTGCAACCAGGCCAAGCCGGAGACGGAGCACAAGTGAGTACGGGCACGCCCAACGAGACGGCCGCGGTCCCGGACGCGGCCATCCCCGAGCTGGTGATCATCTCCGGTATGTCCGGAGCCGGTCGCTCCACGGCCGCCAAATGTCTGGAGGACCTCGGCTGGTTCGTCGTCGACAACCTTCCGCCCGCGCTGATCCCCACCATGGTGGAGCTCGGCGCCCGCTCCCAGGGCAACGTGGCGCGGATCGCGGTCGTCGTCGACGTACGTGGCCGCCGCTTCTTCGACAACCTCCGCGAGTCCCTGGCCGACCTCGACAGCAGGCAGGTCACCCGGCGGATCGTCTTCCTGGAGTCCTCCGACGACGCCCTGGTGCGCCGTTTCGAGTCGGTGCGCCGCCCGCACCCCCTCCAAGGCGACGGCCGCATCGTCGACGGCATCGCCGCCGAGCGGGAGCTGCTGCGCGAGCTGCGCGGCGACGCCGACCTGGTGATCGACACCTCCAGCCTGAACGTGCACGAGCTGCGCGCCAAGATGGACGCCCAGTTCGCGGGCGAGGAGGAGCCCGAGCTGCGGGCCACCGTCATGTCCTTCGGCTTCAAGTACGGCCTCCCGGTCGACGCCGACCTGGTCGCGGACATGCGCTTCCTGCCCAACCCGCACTGGGTCCCGGAGCTGCGCCCCTTCACCGGCCTCAACGAGGAGGTCGCCGCGTACATCTTCAACCAGCCCGGTGCCAAGGAGTTCCTCGACCGGTACGCCGAACTGCTCAGGCTCATCGCGGCCGGCTACCGCCGTGAGGGCAAGCGGTACGTGACCATCGCCATCGGCTGCACGGGTGGCAAACACCGATCGGTCGCGACCTCGGAGAAGCTGGCCGCGCGCCTCGCGGCCGAGGGCGTGGAGACGGTGGTCGTGCACCGGGACATGGGACGGGAATGACGGGACGTACTCCCCGGCTGAGCAAACTGCGCCGGGCCGTGCCCGAGGGCCGCGCGAGCCGGCCCGTCGAGGCCCGTGGCGCCAAGCCGCGCCGCCGTGGCGCCCAGCCCAAGGTGGTCGCCCTCGGCGGCGGCATGGGCCTGTCGGCCTCGCTGGCCGCACTGCGCCGGATCACCGGTGACCTCACCGCCGTCGTCACCGTGGCCGACGACGGCGGCTCCAGCGGACGCCTGCGCGACGAGCTGGGCGTGCTGCCGCCCGGCGACCTGCGCAAGGCCCTGGCCGCACTGTGCGGCGACGACGAATGGGGCCAGACCTGGGCCCGGGTCATCCAGCACCGCTTCCAGTCCAAGGGCGACCTGCACGAACACGCGGTCGGCAATTTGCTGATCGTCGCCCTGTGGGAGCAGCTCGGCGACCACGTCCAGGCTCTCGACCTGGTCGGCAGGCTGCTGGGCGCGCACGGGCGCGTGCTGCCCATGTCCGCCGTACCGCTGGAGCTCCAGGCCCTGGTCAAGGGCCACGACCCGGACCGGCCCGACGACGTCGACACCGTGCGGGGCCAGGCGACCGTCGCGCTCACGCCCGGCGAGGTGCAGTCCGTGCACGTGGTGCCGCACGACCCGCCAGCGGTGCCGGAGGCGGTGGCGGCCGTCCTCGACGCGGACTGGGTGGTCCTCGGCCCCGGCTCCTGGTTCTCCTCGGTGATCCCGCACCTGCTCGTGCCCGATCTCCTGGACGCGGTCACCCAGACGAAGGCGCGCCGGGTGCTCTCCTTGAACCTCGCCCCGCAGCCGGGAGAAACCGATGGCTTCTCCCCGCAGCGTCATTTGGAGGTTTTGGGACGACACGCCCCTAAACTCGCCCTGGACGTGGTGCTGGCCGACGAGGCCGCCGTGCCCGACCGCGAAATGCTCACCGAGGCCGCCAAGCGGCTCGGTGCCGCGGTCGAGCTGGCCCCGGTCGCCCGGAGTGACGGAACTCCTCGGCACGACCCGGAGCTGTTGGCCGCCGCGTACGACCGTATTTTTCGGATGCATGGAAGGATCGGCCCATGGCGATGACGGCAGCGGTGAAGGACGAGATTTCCCGGCTCCCCGTCACCCGTACCTGCTGCAGGAAGGCGGAGGTCTCCGCCGTTCTGCGGTTCGCCGGCGGCCTCCACCTGGTGAGCGGGCGCATCGTGATCGAGGCGGAGCTGGACACCGCGATGGCGGCCCGCCGCCTCAAGCGGGACATCCTGGAGATCTTCGGCCACAGCTCCGAATTGATCGTGATGGCGCCCGGCGGACTGCGCCGCGGCTCGCGCTACGTGGTGCGGGTGGTCGCCGGCGGTGACCAGCTGGCCCGGCAGACCGGCCTGGTCGACGGCCGTGGCCGCCCGATCCGCGGCCTGCCCCCGCAGGTCGTCTCCGGCGCCACGTGCGACGCGGAGGCCGCCTGGCGCGGAGCCTTCCTGGCGCACGGCTCGCTCACCGAGCCGGGCCGCTCCTCCTCGCTGGAGGTGACGTGCCCCGGCCCCGAGGCCGCGCTCGCCCTGGTCGGAGCCGCCCGCCGCCTGTCGATCGCGGCGAAGGCCCGAGAGGTACGGGGAGTGGACCGGGTCGTCGTCCGTGACGGTGACGCGATCGGCGCCCTGCTGACCCGGCTCGGCGCCCACGAGTCGGTCCTGGCCTGGGAGGAGCGCCGGATGCGCCGCGAGGTGCGTGCCACGGCGAACCGTCTCGCCAACTTCGACGACGCCAACCTGCGCCGCTCCGCGCGCGCGGCCGTCGCCGCCGGGGCCCGTGTCCAGCGTGCCCTGGAAATCCTCGCCGACGACGTGCCCGAGCACCTCGCCGCCGCCGGCCGGCTGCGCATGGACCACAAGCAGGCCTCGCTGGAGGAGCTGGGGGCGCTCGCCGACCCGCCGCTGACCAAGGACGCCGTGGCCGGCCGGATCCGCCGCCTGCTGGCGATGGCCGACAAGCGGGCCCAGGACCTCGGCATCCCCGGCACGGAGTCCAGCATCACCGAGGAGATGGCGGACAACCTCGTGGGGTGATGTGCGCGGTACGTACAACACGCCGGTGCCGACGCCCACTTGGGTGATCGGCACCGGCTTTTGCGTGTCGTTGAGGCCCCCTTGACTGGATCGTGGACTGACATGAGCCTGGCATCTGTTCGCCGACGTGGCGAACCACTGCTAGGGGGGTTCATGAGACGAAAAGCGAGACCGATCCTCGCTGTTGGCGCGCTCCTGCTGGGCGGTGCGGGAATCGCACCCATCGCCCAGGCCGCAGGGAGCGAAGGCTCTCCCGATCCAAGCGAGGTCAAGGTCTTCCGCGCCGACGTCACGCAGAAGCAGGTACCCCTGCTGCTGGCGGCCGGCCAGGACGGCCACGAACTGAGTGAAGTGGTACCCGAGAAGGGCGAGGCCACGGTCGAGGTCTACCTCACAGACCAGCAGGCCGAGAAGCTCGAGGACCAGGGTGTCGGCCTCACCGAGCACAAGCTGTCCGCCAGGGCGGAGAACCGCGTCGAGGCGGCCGCCGAGGGTGTGTTCCGCCCGTACAGCGGAAAGGGCGGCCTGAAGGAGGAGATCGTCAGGGCCGGCCAGGAGAACCCGGACCTCACCAAGGTCGTCTCCATCGGCAAGACGGTCAACGGCCAGGACATCCTGGCCCTGAAGATGACCAAGGGCGCGAAGAAGGCGAAGGACGGCTCCAAGCCGTCCGTCCTGTACCTGTCCAACCAGCACGCGCGCGAGTGGATCACGCCGGAGATGACCCGCCGGCTGATGCACCACTATCTGGACGGCTACAAGACGGACAAGAAGATCAAGAAGCTCGTCGACTCGACCGAGCTGTGGTTCGTCCTGTCGGCCAACCCCGACGGGTACGACTACACCTTCCAGAACTCCGACAACCGTCTGTGGCGCAAGAACCTGCGCGACAACAACGGCGACGGGGCCATCACCACCGGCGACGGCGTCGACCTGAACCGCAACTTCTCCTACAAGTGGGGCTACGACGACGAGGGTTCGTCCCCCAACCCCACCAGCCAGACCTACCGCGGCGCCGCCCCGGGCTCAGAGCCCGAGACCCAGGCCCTGGACGCCTTCCAGAAGCGGATCGGCTTCACGTACGGCATCAACTACCACTCCGCCGCCCAACTCCTTCTCTACGGAGTCGGCTGGCAGGTCGCCACCTCCACTCCGGACGACGTGCTCTACGAGGCGCTCGCCGGCACCCCGGAGAACCCCGCGGTCCCGGGCTACCACCCGCAGGTCTCCTCGGAGCTGTACACCACCAACGGCGAGGCGGACGGCCACGCGGCCAACGTCAACGGCATGGCGATGTTCACCCCCGAGATGTCGACCTGCCAGACCGTCTCGGACCTCGATCCGAACGACGCCTGGAACGCGAAGGACTGCCAGTCGGTCTTCAACTTCCCCGACGACGAAAAGCTGATCCAGCAGGAGTTCGCCAAGAACATCCCGTTCGCGCTCTCCCTCGCCGAGACCGCCGCCAAGCCCGACCAGCCGAAGTCCGCGGCCGGCCTGAGCGCCGCCGACTTCACTCCGGCCGCCTTCCCGACGTCGTACTCGCGCGGAGCGGACCAGGAGATCTCGGTCGTCGTACGGAAGTCCGTGCGCGACAAGGAGCTCAAGTACCGCGTCAACGGCGGCCGTACGTGGGACATGGCGCTCAAGGCATGGAAGGGCGGCGAGACGTACGGCGGTGAGGACAACCTCTACTTCGACGAGTACCGGGCCAAGGCCAAGGACGGCGAGCCCGGCGACAAGGTCGAGGTGTGGTTCACCGGCGAGACGAAGAGCGGGAAGGCCGTCTCCAGCGAGCGCTTCACCTACACCATCGCCGAACGCCCCAGGGCGGACACGCTCGTGGTCGCCGAGGAGGGCGCGGCCGCCACGCAGGCGCAGACCTACGTCGACGCGCTGAAGGCCAACGGCCACAAGGCGCTGGTGTGGGACGTCGCCACCCAGGGCGCGCCCGACGCGCTCGGCGTGCTGAGCCACTTCGACACCGTCGTCCACTACACCGGCGCGAGCACCCCGGGCGTCGCCACCCAGCTGCAGCTGCGTGCCTTCCTGAACGAGGGCGGCAAGCTGGTCGAGGCGGGCGAGCTGGCCGGCGGCAGCGTCGACCTCGGCGGCGGCACCCTGTCGAACGACTTCAGCCAGTACTACCTGGGTGCCTACACGCGTACGTCGACCTCCGGGGCCACCGGCTTCACCGGGTCCGGCAAGCTCGGCGGCTTCACCGGCGCGCTCGGCCCCGCGGCCGGCAACCCGCTGGACCGGGCCGGGACGTACGGCGTGACGTCCGACGAGCTGCCTGCGGACACCTACCCGCAGTTCGCGAGTGCGGGCGCGGGTCAGTTCGCCGGGACGGCCAATCCGTACGGGCCGTACGCAGGCTCCTTCATGGCCGCCGCCGTCCACACCGACGACGCCTACAAGCGGCTCACCCGGACCGTAGACCTCACCGGGGTGAGCGCGGCCGACACGCCCACCCTGCGCACCCGGCTGCTGTGGGACACCGAGCCCGGCTACGACAACGTGCTGGTCGAGGCCCACACCACCGGGGCCGGCGACTGGACCACGCTCCCGGAGGCGGGCGGTGCCACCGGCACCGCCGTGCCCGCGGAGTGCGAGGCCGGGTACTACGTGGGCGAGCACCCCCAGCTCGAGCACTACCTGACCGTGGCGTCCGACGCCTGCACCGCGACCGGTACCACCGGCGCGTGGAACGCCCTCACCGGCTCCTCCGGCGGCTGGCGGCAGGTGAACTTCGACCTGAGCGCCTACGCCGGCAAGTCGGTCGAGGTCTCGATCAGCTACGTCACCGACCCGGGCAGCGGCGGCCGTGGCGTCCTCGCCGACGAGGCCTCGCTGGTCGTCGGCGGCACCGCCACCCAGACCGAGGGCTTCGAGACGTCGCTGGGCGTCTGGAGCGTGTCCGGACCGCCCGCGGGCAGCCCGGCCGTCCTCAAGGACTGGGCACGCACCGGGGCGCTCTTCCAGACATACGGAGCAGTCACCACGGACGACACCGTGCTGCTGGGCTTCGGCCTGGAACACGTCACCTCGGCGGCCGAGCGGACGACTCTGATGAGGAAGGCACTCGCGGCCCTCGAGGGGTGAACCCACCCGGTCAACCGCGTGTGATCCTTCGTGATCAGATCGGGTGATCCGGACTTCGGGCCGGGGCGGTCCGTACCCCTACTGGTGGGTACGGACCGCACTGCCGTGTATGGGCCATCTCGATGTCACCCCGCAGGGCTCAGGGGGGTAGGGTCGTAGGCGGTCGGGGACATCCCATACAGCTCGCCGGATTCGAACCCGGCGTACCAACGAGGAGATCGGTTTCGTGACGATCCGCGTAGGCATCAACGGCTTTGGCCGCATCGGTCGTAACTACTTCCGCGCGCTGCTGGAGCAGGGTGCTGACATCGAGATCGTGGCTGTCAACGACCTGGGTGACACCGCGACCACCGCTCACCTGCTCAAGTACGACACCATCCTGGGCCGCCTGAAGGCCGAGGTGTCGCACACCGCCGACACGATCACCGTCGACGGCAGGACGATCAAGGTTCTCTCCGAGCGCAACCCCGCCGACATCCCCTGGGGCGACCTCGGCGTCGACATCGTCATCGAGTCGACCGGCATCTTCACCAAGAAGGCCGACGCCGAGAAGCACATCACCGGCGGTGCCAAGAAGGTCCTCATCTCGGCTCCGGCCAAGGACGAGGACATCACCATCGTGATGGGCGTCAACCAGGACAAGTACGACGCGGCGAACCACCACGTCATCTCCAACGCCTCCTGCACCACCAACTGTGTGGCGCCGATGGCGAAGGTTCTCGACGAGAACTTCGGCATCGTCAAGGGCCTGATGACGACGGTCCACGCGTACACGAACGACCAGCGCATCCTGGACTTCCCGCACTCGGACCTGCGCCGCGCCCGCGCCGCCGCCGAGAACATCATCCCGACCACGACGGGTGCCGCCAAGGCCACCGCCCTGGTGCTCCCGCAGCTCAAGGGCAAGCTGGACGGCATCGCAATGCGCGTCCCGGTTCCGACCGGCTCGGCCACCGACCTGGTCGTGACGCTGCAGCGCGAGGTCACCAAGGACGAGGTCAACGCCGCGTTCAAGAAGGCCTCCGACGACGGCGACCTCAAGGGCTTCCTGACCTACACCGAGGACCCGATCGTCTCCTCGGACATCGTCGGCGACCCGGCCTCCTGCACCTTCGACTCCTCCCTGACCATGGTCCAGGAGGGCAACTCGGTGAAGATCCTCGGCTGGTACGACAACGAGTGGGGTTACTCCAACCGCCTCGTCGACCTGACGGTCTTCGTCGGCAACCAGCTCTGATCGACAGAGCAGGCACCTTGATGTGAGAGCAGGGCTCGGGGGGGGGGGGGGGGGGGGGGCCAAACCCCCCCCCCCCCCCACCCCACCCCCCCCCCCCCCCCCCGACCCCCCCCCCCCCCCCCCCCCCCCCCCCCCCCCAAAACACCCCCACAACCCCCCC
>NZ_JBVIPA010000042.1:0-11832 GCF_055578365.1 Streptomyces sp. NPDC033131 | reverse complement strand
TGCCCACTCTCCTTTACGTCTTTGGCTCTTTTACGGGAAAGGCGAGTCGACGGGAAAGGCAAGATTGTGGAGGGGAAAAGGGCGCCCTCAACCCCCCCCCCCCCCCCCCCCCGAGCCCTGACTCACGTGCAGACCAGCCCTCTTACGATCATGAGCATCACGAGCCCTCCTCAGGAGTTCCCTCAATGAAGACGATCGACGAACTTCTCGCCGAAGGCGTCGCGGGCCGACGGGTCTTCGTCCGCGCCGACCTGAACGTGCCGCTCGACGGCACCACGATCACCGACGACGGCCGCATCCGCGCCGTCCTGCCCACCGTCAAGGCCCTCGCCGGGGCGGGCGCCCGGGTGGTCGTCGCCTCGCACCTGGGCCGCCCCAAGGGCGCCCCGGACCCGGCGTTCTCGCTCGGGCCGGCCGCCGTGCGTCTGGGTGAACTCCTCGGCGCCGAGGTGGCCTTCGCGACCGACACGGTCGGCGAGTCCGCCACGTCGACCGTCGCCGGCCTCGCCGACGGCCAGGTCGCCGTCATCGAGAACCTGCGCTTCAACGCCGGCGAGACGAGCAAGGACGACGCCGAACGCGGCGCCTTCGCCGACCGGCTCGCCGCCCTCGCGGACGTGTACGTGGGTGACGGCTTCGGCGCCGTGCACCGCAAGCACGCCTCCGTCTTCGACCTCCCGGCCCGCCTGCCGCACGCGGCCGGCTACCTCATCGCCACCGAGGTCGGCGTCCTGAAGAAGCTCACCGAGGACGTCAAGCGGCCCTACGTCGTCGCCCTCGGCGGTTCCAAGGTCTCCGACAAGCTCGCCGTCATCGACCAGCTGCTCGGCAAGGCGGACCGCCTCCTCATCGGCGGCGGCATGGTGTTCACCTTCCTCAAGGCCAAGGGCTACGAGGTCGGTGCCTCCCTCCTCCAGGACGACCAGATCCCGGTCGTCCAGGAGTACATCGAGCGCGCGGAGAAGAACGGCGTCGAGCTGGTCCTCCCCGTCGACGTACTGACCTCCACCGCGTTCCCGGACCTGAAGACCAAGGCGCCGGCGAACCCCGACACCGTCGCCGCGGACGCCATCCCCGCCGACCAGCTGGGCCTGGACATCGGCCCTCAGACCCGCAAGCTGTACGCCTCGAAGCTCGCCGACGCCGCCACCGTCTTCTGGAACGGCCCCATGGGCGTCTTCGAGCACCCCGACTACGCCGAGGGCACCAAGGCGGTCGCCCAGGCCCTCCTCGACTCCCCGGGCTTCACGGTGGTGGGCGGTGGCGACTCCGCCGCGGCCGTCCGCATCCTGGGCTTCGACGAGAACGCATTCGGCCACATCTCGACCGGTGGCGGCGCCTCCCTCGAATACCTCGAGGGCAAGACGCTCCCCGGGCTCGCCGCACTGGAGGACTGACCCTTAATGGCTGCATCTACTTCTTCGGGGCGCACGCCGCTGATGGCGGGCAACTGGAAGATGAACCTCAACCACCTCGAGGCCATCGCCCACGTCCAGAAGCTCGCCTTCGCCCTGGCCGACAAGGACTACGACGCCGTCGAGGTCGCCGTCCTGCCGCCCTTCACCGACCTGCGCTCCGTGCAGACCCTGGTCGACGGCGACAAGCTCAAGATCAAGTACGGCGCCCAGGACATCTCGGCGCAGGACTCCGGCGCCTACACCGGCGAGATCTCCGGTGCGATGCTGGCCAAGCTGAAGTGCACGTACGTGGCCATCGGCCACTCCGAGCGCCGCCAGTACCACAACGAGACCGACGAGCTGGTGAACGCCAAGGTCAAGGCCGCCTACAAGCACGGCCTGACCCCGATCCTGTGCGTCGGCGAGGAACTGGAGATCCGCGAGGCGGGCAACCACGTCACCCACACCCTCACCCAGGTCGAGGGCGGCCTCAAGGACATCCCGGCCGAGCAGGCCGAGTCCGTCGTGATCGCCTACGAGCCCGTGTGGGCCATCGGCACCGGCAAGGTCTGCGGCGCCGAGGACGCCCAGGAGGTCTGCGCCGCCATCCGCGGCAAGATCGCCGAGCTGTACTCGCAGGAGCTGGCCGACAAGGTCCGCATCCAGTACGGCGGCTCCGTGAAGTCCGGCAACGTCGCCGAGATCATGGCCCAGGCCGACATCGACGGCGCCCTGGTCGGCGGTGCCTCGCTGGACACGGACGAGTTCGTCAAGATCGCGCGCTTCCGCGACCAGTGAGTATGCGGTAGCGGCGTTCCGTCGTACCCTTGCGGGGTCCAGCGCTCGTTGCTGGACCCCGTCGTCCATCAGAATCCGAGGAAGTTGGTCCAGCCGTGGTTATGGGGTTCTCGATCGCCCTGCTCGTCTTCAGCCTGCTGATGATGCTTCTGGTGCTGATGCACAAGGGCAAGGGTGGCGGCCTCTCCGACATGTTCGGTGGCGGCATGCAGTCGTCCGTCGGTGGTTCCTCGGTCGCCGAGCGCAACCTCGACCGCATCACCGTCGTGGTCGGTCTGCTCTGGTTCGCGTGCATTGTCGTGCTGGGCCTGCTGATGAAGGCGAACAACTGATCAGCGTCGCACACGCAGCACGCCTGTTCCGCACGTAAGGCCCCATGTTCGGTACGCGCACCTGAGCGCGGCCTATCATGGGGCTTGCGTCTTGTGTGGGAGCTGTAACTCCAACCACTGGACGCGCGTTGGGCCTTACGTAGACTAAGGCGCTCGCAGTGAAGCGAAACGCCGACTCGCTTTGCGGCACCATCACGCAGGGAGTTACGACCGTGGCAAGTGGCAACGCGATCCGAGGAAGCCGGGTCGGGGCGGGGCCGATGGGCGAGGCCGAGCGGGGCGAGTCCGCGCCGCGTCTGCGCATCTCCTTCTGGTGCTCCAACGGGCACGAGACGCAGCCCAGCTTCGCCAGCGACGCGCAGGTCCCCGATACCTGGGACTGCCCGCGCTGCGGCTTTCCAGCAGGTCAGGACCGGGACAACCCACCGGCCCCACCACGCACCGAGCCCTACAAGACGCACCTCGCCTATGTGAGAGAGCGGCGCAGCGACGCGGACGGCGAGGCGATCCTCGCCGAGGCGCTCGCCAAACTGCGGGGCGAAATCTAGGAATTGAGAGTCGGCCGGACATCCGCGGATGTCCGGCCGGACCTGTTCGACGACGCCCTGGGCCGGTTGCCGCGCCGAGGCCGGTTGTCAGTGGTGCCCTCTACGGTTTGCGCACAGGCGAATCGTGAGGGGGAGGCTGTGGCGACGGTCGACGCGACGGGCGTGGGGGCGCCCGCATGGCGCGGGGGATTCGGGCGGCTGTGGACCGCGGCCGTGGTGTCGCGGTTCGGCGACGCGCTGCGCAACGCGGCGCTGCCTCTGCTCGCCGTGCAGCTCACCCACGATCCCCTCGTCATCGCGTCCGTCACCGCCTGCGGCTATGTGCCCTGGCTGCTGTTCGGGCTGCTCGGCGGGGCCGTCGCCGACCGCGTGGACCAGCGGCGGGCGATGTGGGCGGTCGACACCGTACGAGGGCTGCTCGTCGCCTGCTTCGCGCTCGCCGTCGGCCTCGGGCACGCCTCGATCCCCCTGCTGCTCGTGCTCGCCTTCTCGCTGACCACGCTGCAGACCCTCTTCGACAACGCCGCCACCGCGCTGCTGCCCTCCCTGGTGGACCGCACGCTCCTCGGCGGAGCCAACGCCCGGTTGATGACCGGGCAACAGCTCGCGGGCGGCCTGCTGGCGGCCCCGCTGGTGCCGCTGCTGCTGACGGTCGGGGTGGCCATGCCGTTCGCGGCCGACGCGAGCACCTATCTGCTGGCCGCCGCCCTCGTGGCATCGCTGCGGGTGGCGCCGCCGGAGCGGGAGCCGCGCCCGGCCGGCAGCACCCTTCGGGCGGAGACGGGCCAGGGCCTGCGCGCGCTGTGGCGCGATCGCGTGCTGCGGGCGACCTGCGTGGCCACCCTGCTCTGCAACATCGGCGTGGGCGCCCTGATCGCCACGCTGGTCCTGCACGTGACGCACTGGCTGCACGGGGGCGAAGCGGAGTACGCGGCCGTGCTGACGGCGTTCTCGGTGGGCAGCATCGCCGGCGGCCTCGTCGCCCAGAGGGTGGCGCGCCGGACCGGCAGGGCGCGCGCCCTGCTCCTGGCCGGATGCCTCCAGACGGCCTCCTTGCTCCTGATGGGAACCGTCCGCCACCTGGCCGCGCTGATGGCGGGCATGCTGCTGCTCGGCGCCATGAACATGGTGTGGAACGTCAACCAGGTCACGCTGATGCAGCAGCGCAGTCCCGAAGGCATGGTGGGCCGTATCGCCGCCGCCTTCCGCACGGCCTCGACGTCCGGAGCGCCGCTCGGCGCCCTGCTCGGCGGAGCGGTGGCGGGGGCCTTCGGTCTGAACGCACCCGCCCTGCTGGGGGCCGTCCTCTTCACCCTCGCCGTGACCTCGTTGATACCCGTGGGCAAGCGGGACGTACCTGTTGTCGCGCCGGACGACGGCGTCAGGACAGGTCCGGTCACGCGCTGATCAACTAGGTTGGGACCGGCAGGGACCGTAGGAAAGAGGGCTGAAGTCCGACATGAACGCAGACGGCCGTACCAGGCTCAACCAGACGCCCGAGTGGACCGCTCTGGCCGAGCACCGCGAGGAGCTCGGCGAGGCGCAGTTGCGCGAGCTGTTCGCCGCCGACCCCGGGCGCGGCAGCGGGTACACGGTGCAGGTCGGGGACCTGTACGTCGACTACTCCAAGCACCTCGTCACCGACGAGACCCTGCGGCTGCTGCGCGAGCTGGCCGCAGCGACCGACGTCTTCGGCCTCAGGGACGCCATGTTCCGCGGGGAGAGGATCAACACCACCGAGGACCGGGCGGTCCTGCACACCGCGCTACGGGCGCCGCGTGTCGCGGTGACCGAGGTCGACGGGGAGAACGTCGTGCCGGGCGTGCACGCCGTCCTCGACCAGATGGCCTCCTTCGCCGAGCGGGTCCGCTCCGGCGCGTGGACCGGCCACACCGGCAAGCGCATCAGGAACGTGGTCAACGTCGGCATCGGCGGCTCCGACCTGGGCCCCGCGATGGCCTACGAGGCGCTGCGCGCGTACACCGACCGCGACCTCACGGTCCGGTTCGTGTCCAACGTGGACGGGGCCGACCTGCACGAGGCCGTCCGCGACCTGGACGCGGCCGAGACGCTGTTCGTCATCGCCTCCAAGACGTTCACCACGATCGAGACGATCACCAACGCGACCTCCGCGCGCAACTGGCTGCTCACCGAGCTCAAGGCCGGCCCGGAGGCCGTTGCCCGGCACTTCGTGGCGCTGTCGACGAACGCCGGGAAGGTGTCGGAGTTCGGCATCGACACGGCGAACATGTTCGAGTTCTGGGACTGGGTGGGCGGCCGGTACTCCTTCGACTCGGCGATCGGCCTCGCGCTGATGATCGCCGTCGGGCCGGACCGCTTCCGGGAGATGCTCGACGGTTTCCACCTCGTCGACGAGCACTTCCGCACCGCGCCCGCCGAGTCCAACGTGCCGCTGCTGCTCGGCCTGTTGGGCATCTGGTACGGCAACTTCCACGACGCCCAGTCGCACGCGGTGCTGCCCTACAGCCACTACCTGTCCAAGTTCACCGCCTACTTGCAGCAGTTGGACATGGAGTCCAACGGCAAGTCGGTGGACCGGGACGGAACGCCCGTCGACTGGCAGACCGGGCCGGTCGTGTGGGGCACGCCGGGCACCAACGGGCAGCACGCGTACTACCAGTTGATCCACCAGGGCACGAAGCTGATCCCGGCGGACTTCATCGGCTTCGCCCGGCCGGTCGCCGACCTCCAGCCCGGGCTGGAGGCGCAGCACGACCTGCTGATGGCCAACTTCTTCGCGCAGACGCAGGCGTTGGCGTTCGGCAAGACACCCGACGAGGTGCGTGCGGAGGGCGTGCCCGAGGAACTGGTTCCGCACAAGACCTTCCAGGGCAACCACCCCACCACCACGATCCTCGCCCGCGAACTCACCCCGTCGGTCCTCGGCCAGCTCATCGCGCTCTACGAACACAAGGTGTTCGTCCAGGGGGCCGTCTGGAACATCGACTCCTTCGACCAGTGGGGCGTCGAGCTCGGCAAGGTCCTCGCCAAGCGCGTCGAGCCGGCACTCACCGAGGGCGCCGAGGTGCCGGACCTGGACGCGTCCACGAAGGCCCTGGTGGCGACGTACCGGGAGTTGCGGCACAGGCAGTGAGCCCGGGCCCGTGAGCCATCCCGGACAGCGGAAAGCCCCAGGCCGACGCTTGAGTTCTAGTGGTCGTGGCAACACCCCAGTTCAAGGGGTGCGATGGACTTCGAGATCCGGGAGAACCGGGGACCGGGGGGCGGTGGTCGTCTGCTGCGTGAGCGGGAGGTATATCTCCAGCTCACGCAGCAGGGCTACAGCAATAGCGCCCCGCCGAAGCCGCCGACCGGGCCGTCCCCGGCCATTCGCCGAACGCCTGGGGCTTTCCCACCGGTCAGAGGTCAGGCCGACGCCGGCGGATACAGCGACCTCGGCAGCTGCGAGGCCGCCGCCGAGTCCAGCAGCCACAGGGTGCGCTGCCTGCCGTACGCGCCCGCCGCCGGGGCCTGGATCTCGCCCGCACCCGACAGGGCGATCGCCGCGGCCTGGGCCTTGTCCTCACCGGCCGCGAGGAGCCAGACCTCGCGGGCGGCGCGGATCGCGGGCAGGGTGAGGGTGATGCGGGTCAGCGGGGGCTTCGGAGCCCCGTGGACGCCGACGACCGTGCGCTCGGTCTCCCGTACCGCGGGCAGCTCCGGGAACAGCGACGCCACATGGGTGTCCGGGCCGACACCCAGCATCAGGACGTCGAAGGTCGGGGCGGCACCATGGTTCTCGGGGCCGGCCGCCCGGGCCAGCTCCTCCGCGTAGGCGGCGGCGGCCGCGTCCGCGTCGGCGCCGTGCGGACCGTCCGACGCGGGCATGGCGTGCACGCGCTTCGGGTCCAGGGGCACGGAGTCCAGCAGGGCCTCGCGGGCCTGCGTGACGTTGCGTTCCGGGTCGCCCTCGGGCAGGAACCGCTCGTCGCCCCACCACAGGTCCAGCCGGGCCCAGTCGACGGCGTCCCGGGCGGGCGCGGCGGCGAGCGCGGCCAGCAGGCCGTTGCCGTTGCGGCCGCCGGTGAGGACCACGGACGCCGAGCCCCGGGAGGCCTGCGCGTCCACGATCTTCGTGATCAGGCGGGCCGCGGCGGCCTGGGCCATCAGTTCCTTGTCGTGGTGCACGACCAGCTGCGGAGTGCTCACTTCGCGGCCGCCTTCCTCACCGGGGCCGGCGCCGCCGCTTCCTTCGCGGGTGCTTTCGCAGCCGCTTCGAGGGGAGTAGGGACCGCGGCCGCTTCTCCTTTGGCCACCGGTGCCTCGGCATCGGTGGTCTTCCCCGTGCCGGACCCCTTGGCGCCCTGGCCGTTGGAGACGTGCAGCCGGTCCACACCGAAGCGCAGCGCCGAGGCGTACGTGTCGTCCGGGTCCAGCCGTCGCAGCTCCTCCCCGATCAGCTCGGCAGTCTCGCGCCGCTTGAGCGCGACCGCCCGGTCCGGCTGGCCCTCGATGGAGAGGGTCGCGAGGGAGCCGTCGGCGCGGTCCAGGACGATCGGGCCGCAGTCGGTGTTCATGCGGACCGCGGTGAGGCCGGGGCCCGACGACAGCGACCGCTTCACCGGCACGTCCAGCCGGTCCGCGAGCCACATCGCCAGCAGCTCACAGCTCGGGTTGAACTCCTCGCCCTCCACCTCGACGGTCTCGACCTCGCAGGTGACCTGGTCCAGGGCCGCGGCCAGCATCGAGCGCCAGGGCGTGATGCGGGTCCACGAGAGGTCGGTGTCGCCGGGCGTGTAGGTGTCGGCGCGGGCGCCGAGCTCGCGTACCGGCTGCTCGGAGGCGTAGGTGTCGGTGACCCGGCGCTGGGCGAGGGCGCCCAGCGCGTCGCCCGCCGGGTCCAGGGGCGCGTTCACCGGCCACCAGACCACCACCGGGGCGTCCGGCAGGAGCAGCGGCAGGACGACCGACTGGGCGTGGTTCGCGACCTCGCCGTACAGCCGCAGGACGACCGTCTCGCCGGTGCCCGCCTCCACTCCCACCCGGACCTCGGCGTCGAGACGGGACTGCGTCCGGTCGCGGGGCGAACGCGAGACGCGCTTGATGACCACGAGCGTGCGCGAGGGGTGCTCGTGCGAGGCGTCGTTGGCGGCCTTCAGGGCGTCGTACGCGTTCTCCTCGTCGGTGACGATGACCAGGGTGAGCACCATGCCGACGGCCGGTGTGCCGATGGCGCGGCGGCCCTGGACCAGCGCCTTGTTGATCTTGCTGGCCGTGGTGTCCGTGAGGTCTATCTTCATGGCCGGCGCCAGCTCCGTCCGTCTCGCTCGAGCATGTCGTCCGCCTCGCCGGGGCCCCAGGTGCCGGCCTGGTACTGGGCGGGCTTGCCGTGCTCGTCCCAGTACACCTCGATCGGGTCGAGGATCTTCCAGGACAGCTCGACCTCCTCGGTGCGCGGGAAGAGGTTCGAGTCGCCGAGCAGGACGTCGAGGATGAGCCGCTCGTACGCCTCGGGGCTGGACTCCGTGAAGGACTCGCCGTACGCGAAGTCCATGGACACGTCCCGGATCTCCATCGAGGTGCCGGGCACCTTGGAGCCGAAGCGGACCGTGACGCCCTCGTCGGGCTGGACGCGGATGACGATCGCGTTCTTGCCGAGCTCCTCCGTCGCCGTGTGGTCGAAGGGGGAGTGCGGGGCCCGCTGGAAGACCACCGCGATCTCGGTGACCCGACGGCCCAGACGCTTGCCGGTGCGCAGGTAGAAGGGGACGCCCGCCCAGCGGCGGTTGTCCACCTCCAGCTTGATGGCCGCGTAGGTGTCCGTCTTCGACTGGGCGTTGATGCCGTCTTCCTGGAGGTAGCCGATGACCTTCTCGCCGCCCTGCCAGCCGGCCGCGTACTGTCCGCGGACGGTGTCACGGCCCAGGTCCTTCGGCAGTCGCACCGCGCCGAGCACCTTGGTCTTCTCCGCGGCCAGTGCGTCCGCGTCGAAGGAGGCGGGCTCCTCCATGGCCGTGAGGGCCATGAGCTGCAGGAGGTGGTTCTGGATGACGTCACGGGCGGCGCCGATGCCGTCGTAGTAGCCGGCCCGGCCGCCGATGCCGATGTCCTCGGCCATGGTGATCTGCACGTGGTCCACGAAGGACCGGTTCCAGATCGGCTCGAACATCGTGTTGGCGAAGCGGAGCGCCAGAATGTTCTGGACGGTCTCCTTGCCCAGGTAGTGGTCGATGCGGAAGACCTGGTCCGGGGCGAAGACCTCCTCGACCGTCGCGTTGAGCTCCTCGGCCGACTGCAGGTCGTGGCCGAAGGGCTTCTCGATGACCGCGCGCCGCCAGGAGCCGCTCGACTGGTCGGCCAGCTGGTGCTTCTTCAGCTGCTGGATGACCACCGGGAAGGCGGACGGCGGCACGGAGAGGTAGAAGGCGAAGTTGCCGCCCGTGCCCTGGGCCTTGTCCAGCTCCTCGATCGTGCCGCGCAGCCGCTCGAACGCCTCGTCGTCGTCGAAGGTGCCCTGCACGAAGCGCATCCCCTGGATGAGCTGCTGCCAGACCTCCTCACGGAACGGCGTACGCGCGTGCTCCTTGACGGCGTCATGGACCTCCTGTGCGAAGTCCTCGTGCTGCCACTCACGCCGGGCGAAACCGACCAGCGAGAAACCCGGCGGCAGCAGACCCCGGTTCGCAAGGTCGTACACGGCGGGCATGAGCTTCTTTCGTGACAAATCGCCCGTGACGCCGAAGATGACCAGGCCCGACGGCCCCGCGATACGCGGGAGCCGTCGGTCGGCGGGGTCACGCAGCGGGTTGCTGCTCGACAAGGGTTCAGCCCTCCGAAGGGGCGAGGCGCTGAAGCTCCGCCTCGGTCGACTTGAGCAGGTCGGTCCAGGACGCCTCGAACTTGTCGACGCCCTCTTCCTCCAGCAGCCGGACCACGTCGTCGTAGGCGATCCCGAGCTTCTCGACCGCGTCGAGGTCGGCGCGGGCCTGCTCGTAGGTGCCGGCGACCGCGTTGCCCCGGATCTCGCCGTGGTCCTCGGTGGCGAACAGGGTCGCCTCCGGCATGGTGTTCACCGTGTTCGGCGCCACCAGCTCGTCGACGTACAGGGTGTCCTTGTACGCCTTGTCCTTGACGCCGGTCGAGGCCCACAGCGGACGCTGCTTGTTGGCGCCCGCGTTCTCCAGCGCGCTCCAGCGGTCCGAGGAGAAGACCTCCTCGTACGCCTGGTAGGCCAGGCGCGCGTTGGCGACGCCCGCCTTGCCGCGGGCGGCCTTGGCCTCGGGGGTGCCGAGCGCGTCGATCCGCTTGTCGATCTCGGTGTCCACACGGGACACGAAGAAGGACGCCACGGAATGGATCTTCGAGAGGTCCAGGCCGCGCTCCTTGGCCTTCTCCAGGCCGGTCAGGAAGGCGTCCATGACCAGGCGGTAGCGCTCCAGGGAGAAGATCAGCGTGACGTTGACGCTGATGCCGAGGCCGATGACCTCGGCGATCGCCGGGATGCCCGCCTCGGTCGCCGGGATCTTGATGAGCGTGTTGGGGCGGTCCACCAGCCAGGCGAGCTGCTTGGCCTCGGCGACGGTCGCGTGCGTGTTGTGGGCCAGGCGCGGGTCGACCTCGATGGACACCCGGCCGTCCTGCCCGCCGGTGGCGTCGAAGACCGGGCGCAGGATGTCGGCCGCGTCACGGACGTCGGCCGTCGTGATCATGCGGATGGCCTCTTCGACCGTGACCTTGCGGACGGCGAGGTCGGAGAGCTGCTGGTCGTAACCGTCGCCCTCGGAGATCGCCTTCTGGAAGATCGACGGGTTGGTGGTGACGCCCACGACGTGCTGCTGGTCGATCAGCTCGGCGAGGTTGCCGGACGTGATCCGCTTGCGCGACAGGTCGTCCAGCCAGATCGCCACGCCTTCTTCGGAGAGGCGCTTGAGTGCGTCTGTCATGGAAATTGCATCTCCTACGTGTCGTATATGAGCGTCAGCGCTGGGCGGCGGTGATGGATTCCCTGGCCTTGGCAGCCACATTCTCCGCAGTGAAGCCGAACTCGCGGAAGAGCACCTTGCCGTCGGCCGAAGCACCGAAGTGCTCCAGGGAAACGATGCGACCGGCGTCGCCCACGTACTTGTGCCAGGTGAGACCGATGCCGGCCTCGACCGCGACCCGCGCCTTGACCGCCTGCGGCAGGACGCTGTCCCGGTACCCCTGGTCCTGCTCCTCGAACCACTCCACGGACGGCATGGACACGACCCGCGTCGGCACACCGTCGGCTTCGAGCTGCTCACGCGCCTCGACGGCCACGTGCACCTCGGAACCGGTCGCGATCAGGATCACCTCGGGCGTTCCCGTGGAGGCCTCGAACAGGACGTAACCGCCCTTGGCCGCGTCCTCGTTGGGCGCGTAGGTGGGTACGCCCTGACGGGTGAGGGCGAGGCCGTGCGGGGCGCCCTTGCCGAACACCTTGGTGTAGCGGCGCAGGATCTCGCGCCAGGCGATCGCGGTCTCGTTGGCGTCGGCCGGGCGGACCACGTTCAGGCCCGGGATGGCGCGCAGGGACGCGATGTGCTCGACCGGCTGGTGGGTGGGGCCGTCCTCGCCCAGGCCGATGGAGTCGTGCGTCCACACGTAGGTGACCGGCAGGTGCATCAGCGCGGACAGGCGTACCGCGTTGCGCATGTAGTCGGAAAAGACGAGGAACGTGCCGCCGTAGATGCGGGTGTTGCCGTGCAGGGCGATGCCGTTCATCTCCGCGGCCATGGAGTGCTCGCGGATACCGAAGTGGATCGTGCGGCCGTACGG
>NZ_JBVIPA010000041.1:0-89700 GCF_055578365.1 Streptomyces sp. NPDC033131 | reverse complement strand
AGGACCGCACCGACGACATCGCCCTGCTCATCGCCCGCACCCACACGCTCGACGCCCGGCACGTCGCCTCCTGGGACCTGCCCGCCGACCCGGCCGTCGTGGCCCAGGCCCGCAAACTCGTCACCGCCCAGCTCGTGGCCTGGGACCTGACGGAGGCATCCTTCGTCACCGAACTGGTGACCAGCGAACTGGTCACCAACGCCATCCGCCACGCCGCCCCGCCCATCCAACTACGGCTGATCCACGACCGCCACCTCATCTGCGAGGTCTCCGACGCCAGCAACACCGCCCCCCACCTGCGCCGGGCCCACACCTACGACGAGGGCGGCCGCGGCCTGCTGCTGGTGGCCCAGCTGACCCGCGGCTGGGGCACCCGCCACGTCGGCAGCGGGAAAACCATCTGGGCGGAACAGGACCTCGACGTACTGCAGCCCGGCATCTGAAGCCAAGAGTCCTCGCCTATGCGGCTCGTCCGACGTCGAGCAATTCTCACTTCGACACGCTCATCGACGAATCGCTCGGCCGAGTGGCCGCAGACACTTGAGGGCGCCCCTCCGTCAGTCCCCGCGAATCACGGTGAGGGCATGCTCGCGTGCCGGTGCGCTCAGCGCTCTGTTCAGTTCGCCGAACACCTCACCGGCGGTGACGCCGGTCCAGCCCGGTGGCAGCAGGGTCAACGGAAGGCCCGGGTCCCGGTAGGGCAGCCGGCGCCACTGCGTGAGCATCGGAACGTAGGCGCGGAACGCCTCTCGCGGCGTCGAACTCCTCGTCGACCACTCAGCGCTTCTCCCGCTCGGACTCGGGCACCGAGAAGACGACCACGAGCCAGCCGTCCTCGACCTGGGCACGGGCCCGCTCGAAGATGCGTACATCACCTCGGCCAGGGATTCCAGGGTCGTGCCGGACAGGGAGTATCCCGCCACGCCTGTGCGGCGCTCGCTGCACAGCACCCCCCGACGTTTCAGGCGTGAAATCGAGGAACGCACAGCCTGACTCTCCACGCCGAGGTCGGCCATGAGCCGGACCACGGCGGGCACGACCTTGTTCGCCGCGGAATCCCTTCCACCGAGCTCAGTGGCCGGTCCCGGCCGCATGCTAAGGACCTTGGAGCGACGGTCCTCACTCGTCCGGCAGGCTCAGCAGACGAACGATCGTGCGCAGGACGCCGTTCTCCTGGTTGGACGGAGCCACGTACCGGGCTCGGCGGATCACGTCCGGGTGAGCGTTGGCCATGGCGAACGACCACTCGGCGGCGTCCAGCATCTCCAGGTCGTTGAGGTAATCACCGAACACCACCGTCTGCATGGGTTCGATGCCCAGGTCCCGTTGGAGCCGCCGTATTGCGGCGCCCTTGTCGGCGGTGAGGTTCATGACGTCGATCCAGTGCTCGCTGGAGACAACGACCTGGTGGGTGACCATGAACGGCTTCAGGGACGGTGCGGTGGTCCGTGCGGCCGGTCCGAAGTCGAAGAGGGCGACCTTGAGGATCTCGTCCTCGACGGCGGTGACGTCGGCGACGGTCTGAAGCCGGGTGTAGTACTTGCGTACCTCCGCCAGAAACGGTTCGTCGGTCCGCTCGACGTAGGCGGACCGCTTCCCGCAGACGACGGCGCCCACGTCCACGCCGTCGTCCGCGAGCTGCCGTACGGTCTTGGCCACACGGGCGGCGACGGCGGGGTCCAGCGGGTCGGAGCTCAGCTCCACCCCGTCGCGTACGACGTAGGTGCCGTTCTCTGCGACGAACACCATGCCGTCCTCCTGCCCCGCGAAGTGTCGGGCCAGGGCGGCGTACTGGCGGCCGCTCGCGGGACTGAAGAGGACGCCGCGTCGGCGCAGCTGGGCCAGCACCCGTCCGAGTTGCCGGGGGGCCTCCCCGGCGTCGTCGAGGAGAGTGCCGTCCATGTCGGTGACGATCAGTCTGATGTCGGCGGGCTGGTTCGCGAACGAGGGCACGGCGGGGTCGGGCTCGTACGAGGAGAAGGGCATGGTGTCCTGTTCGTCTGTGCGGTCTCAGGTCTCCTGGGCACGGGTGTGCAGGTCGGCGCGGGCGCGGCGCAGGGCGACGGCGAGGGCGCCGCGCAGAGGGGCCGCGTCGCCCAGAGCGCCGGCCTCGATGGGCGGAGGCAGGGGCGCGAGGGCGTGCACCGCCGCGCGGACGGGTTCGAGCAGGGCGGGGTGGCTGCCGATGGGGCCGCCGAGGAGGACGAGTTCCGGGTCGACGACCGCGCAGACGGCGGCGATCGCCTCGCCGATGGTGCGGCCCTCCTCTTCGACGACGGCACGTGCCTCGGCATCGCCCTCGTCGGCGCGCTGGAGGATCTCACGGGCGACGGCCACGGAATCCAGACCCTCGGTCGTTGACAGTTGCTGCGCGCGGAACCCCGCCGCGACGGCGCGGGCGAACCCGTGCCGGACCTGGGTGCCGGGGGGCTGGGAGCTGACGCTGAGGTAGCCGATCTCACCGGCCACCCCGCGCGCGCCCCGGATGAGCCGGTCGCCGATGACCAGCCCCATGCCCATGCCGGCGCCGATGAAGACGTAGGCGAAGCTGTCGGCGTCACGTCCCGCGCCGTGCCAACGTTCTGCCACGGCGGCGAGGTTGACGTCGTTCTCCACCAGCAGCGGGGCGTCGGTCAGACCGGCGAGGGCTTCCTGGGGCTGGAAGACGCCCTCCGGGTAGGGGGTGTCTTCCAGCGGGATCACCGCGGAGGTCCTGGGATCGACGGGGTTGGCGACTGACACCCCGATGGTCAGGGGCTTTCCGTGCCCGACGGTTCCCTGGTCGATCGCGCCGATGATGATCGAGCGCAACTGCCTGGCGATGTGCTCCGGGTCGCGCGGCTGAGCGGGTTGGTGCGTGCTCTCCAGGAACGGGCGGCCGAAGAGGTCGGCGGCGCACAGCCTGATCTCGTTCTGATGGAGGTCGACAGCGACGACGAAGCCCGCGTCGGCGGCCACCTGGTAGTAGGTACCGACCCTCCCTTGCCGCCCGCGCTGTTCCCCGGCAGGCAACAGCAGCTTCATCTCCTCCAGCCGGCGTACCGACTCCGAGACGGTGGTCTTGGAGATGCCCGTACGCTGCGCGATCTCCGCCCGGGTGATGGGCGCCTGCTCGAACACGGTGTCCAGCACGATCTGGTCGGTCAGGTCGCGCAGCAGAGTCATGCTGGGCAGAGCCGCACCTGCGAGCTCTCGACGGATCTCCATCGCACCTCTTTGTCGTCAGACCTCTTGCCGCCACATATCGTCGCTGTTACTTTATCCCGAGATTTTTAGTAAGGATCCCTCCCTAACTAGAGCTGGACGACCAGCCGCTCAAGTGGCGAGACATGGCCCAGCACGAAGCAGCAACGCCCGGGCCACACCCACCCGATCTCGGCCTGCGCCTCTTTCGACAACGAGGGGGTGGGCGGGCGACGCCTCCCAAGGGGGCAAGCGACAGCCCCATGGCAACGGACGGCTCAGGCTTCGTGGCGGTCCGGTGAGGCGGCGCGATCGCGCCCGGGAGCTTCCTCTACGCCGGCGGCCTTACCTGTCGGCCGTCCGTCTTCAACAGTCGGCGGATCGTGTCCAAGTCCAGCGCCGCGTTCGCAGCCGCATCGTGTGCCAACTCCTCGTCGTCGAGGAGTACTGCCAGCCGGGACTGCGGAAGATTCGCGTGGCGCGTCGCCGCAGCCCTCACGGCATATTCCGGGTCCTGGGTGAGCCGCTCCACGGCTGCCGGCTCAGCTTCGGGATCGCGTGCGGCCAAGGCCCGGACCTCAGGGTCCTCGTGGTCGGCGAAGGCGGCCAGGCCTTTGGTCGGGAAGTTCGGCCGGGTGGTGAGGTGGCTGCGCTCGCGGCCGGTGTACTCGAGGAAGCTGCGCAGCAGAAGTGGCGCAGGGGCGTCTGGATGGTTCTGGGCCAGGAGGACGCGTACGCCGAGGTCGTCGTCGGCGGCCAGGCGTGCGACGAGGTCCGGTGGCAGCAGGTGGTCCCTGGCTGCCTCCCGGCGCAGCATTGGGTGCTTGGAGAGTGCGTTTCGGCGGACCGTCTTGGGATCCGGGGGCACCTCGGGCGCAGGGCAAAAGACGAAGGGATGGTTCATGGGGACCTGGTAGTCGATCTGGTCCCGTTCCTCCTCGCTCAGTGCGGGGTGGAGGGACACGGCCAGCCGCACGTCGGGGTGAAGGTCCGTCATGAGCGTGCGGCGCTCGGCCGGTCCCAGGTCGGCGCGGTAAGCGACCTGCGTGCGCACGTCCGGGTCCGGATCGGCGACGAGTGCGCGGCACTCGGCGGGTCCGAGGTCTGCGCGTTGCGCGATCAGGCGCCGTATTTCCGGATCTGAGTCGGCGGCCAGGAGGACCACCGCGTCGGGAGGAAGGCTGGGGTTGACGGCGATCATCGCCCTGTCCTCCTTGTCGGCGGGCCTGGCGAGGACGCCCTGCACCACAGCTCGGGTGAGGGGGTGGTGGAGCAGCAGGTCGGTGCGGGCGTGGCATGGTCGGTCAGGGAGCGCACTCTCCACCCACGCCGGATCCTGATAGCGCGCATGCCGCTGAGCCGTCTCCCGGACCTCGCCGTCGGGGTCTGTGAGGAGGGCGGCCCGCATGTCCGCGGACAGTGATGCCCACGCGCCGACCCCCCAGCGACGGACCTTCGCGATCGGATGGGTGGACATGGATCGGCGCAGTCTGGTGGAGATCTGCTGGTAGAAGGGACCGCCCAGGAGTTCGTCGTCGTACGTGCTGATCATGTGGACAACGGCCTCGTCGGGCAGGGGCCTGGGCCGGGCGGGGGCGGCCACCCGCGGTCCCTCGGCCAGGTGGGCGCGGACGAACCACTCAGGATCGTCCAGCAGTCGAACTCGCTGGGCCGGATCGACATGGGGGTTGCGGGCGAAGAAGCTGCGGGTGTAAGTGTCGGGATGCTCGATCACCGCGTCGACGACGACGTCGGGCAGGATCCGGTCCCGGCACAGCACCATCCGTGCGGCAAGCGGAGCGTCAGAGAGCAGCCGCAGGAGGATGCTCTCCGGCACGGACGGGTTCAGAGCCAGCCCGGCGAGCCGACGGGTGGGGAGATCGGCGTCCGCCCAGATCTGCTCAGGCGTAGGCATGCCTTGTACCCCCAGGGTGTCAACCGGTCTCGTGAAGACTTGGTTCACGACCTTATCCGCCTTGCACAGCGACAGGCCGAGCGTTGGGTAGCGCCGTCCAGGGCCCGTCCAGACGGTCGCGCGCTGGCGAGGCGGGCTTCCCGAGTCAGACGAGGCTGGAATACGTGCCATGCGAACTGCAGAGTTCACCTCACGTGGGCCTGGTCAGCGCCGAACCATGGTTACCGAGGTTAAAACTCAAGTTAGGTCATTTGACGGAACCGGCGGTCAGGCCACGTACGAAGAAGCGGCCCAACAGGATGTAGACCAGGGCGGTGGGGACGGCGGCCAGGAGCGCGCCGGCCATGACGGTGTTCCACTGGACGGAGAAGTTCCCGGCCAGGTTGTTCAGCGCCACCGTGACGGGCTGCTGGGTGGGGTCGGGGACGACGGTGATGCCGAAGAGGAAGTCGTTCCAGACATTGGTGAACTGGAAGATGCCGCACACCACGAACCCGGGCAGCGACAGCGGCAGGATCAGCCGTCCGAAGATGGCCGCCCTGCTGGCACCGTCGACCTGGGCGGCCTCGATGATCTCGTCGGGTATCCCGCTGTAGTAGTTGCGGAAGATCAGCGTGGTGATGGGGATGCCGTAGATGATGTGGACCAGGGTGAGGCCCGTCAGTGTGCCGTACAGCTCGGCGCTCTGCAGGAAGCGCACCAGGGGTACGAGGATCACCTGGTACGGGATGAACATGCCCAGCAGCATCGCGGCGAACAGCACGTTGGAGCCACGGAAGGGGAACTTCGCCAGGACGAAGCCGTTGAGGGCGCCGATGACAGAGGAGACCACGGTGGCCGGGATCACCACCTGGAGGCTGTTGCGCAGGTTGGGCGCCAGTTTCGCCCAGGCGTCCTGAAGACCGCTGAAGTCGAGGCTCCTGGGCAGTTCCCACATGTGCGCGGCGTCGGCCTGGGCGGGCGGCTTCATCCCGGCCGTGACCATCACGTAGACCGGGACCAGGAACAGCACGGCGAGCGCGGCGAGTGCGAGGGTGCCCGACAGCGGTCCTGCTCCCGGGCGGCGTCTGCCGGACGTGCGGCGGGCGGGGGTAGCGGGGAGAACTGCTCGCAGGCTCATGACTTCTTCTCCCGGAGAACGCTGCGGTAGAGATAGGGCACCATGACGGCGGCCACCAGCAGGAGCATCACCACGGCGGCAGCGGCGCCGGTGTTGTAGCGCAGGGCGCGGAACGTCTGGTCGAAGACGAAGATGCCGGGAACGTCGGTGGCGAAGCCCGGCCCCTGGCCGGACATGGCGTAGACGAGGTCGAACGACTTGAGGCTGACGTGGCCCAGCAGGATGAGCACGACGACGATCATCGGGCGCAGCCAGGGCAGCACGATGTGCCAGTGGTAGCGCCAGGTGCCGGCGCCGTCGAGCGAGGCGGCTTCCCGCAGTTCTTCGGGCATGGTGCCCAGCGCGGCGAGGAAGTTGGCCATGGCGAAGCCTGCGAGCTGCCAGCACGCGGCGATGACGATCGGGATGATGGCCAGGGGGATGCCCAGCTCGACCTGGATGAAGTTCCCGCCCGGGATGACCTTTTCGAGGGCCGCGGAGACATCACCCGCCACGGTTGGATCAGTGATCCATTTGGGGCCGTGGTCGATGCCGAGTTTGTCCAGGATCAGATTCGCGCCGGTGGACGGAGTGAAGATCCACCGCCACACCACGCCGGTGACGATGAAGGACAGCGAATACGGGAAGAGGAAGATCGCCCGGAACGCGGCTCGTCCGGCCAGGGCGTTGTGCACCAGCAGCGCGAGCGCGAGCCCGACGAGGACGGCCAGGGTGAGGAAGAGCACCGTGAACACGGCGACATTGCGCAGGTCGGCCTGGAAGCGCGCGGTCTGGAACAGATCCGCGTACGTCTGCCCGAACGGCTCGCGGGCCGACAGGTTCGGCTGGAGTCCCTGCCATTGGGACAGGGAGACACGGACCGAGTATCCGATGAAGCCGTAGACGAAGATCCCGATCACGAGCAGGCTGGGTGTCAGAACGGCGATGGGGAAGGCATGGCGGCGCACGAACGACGGCCGGGCCGGGCGTCTTGGCTCCTTCGCCGCACGTAGCGCCGGCGCGGCGGGCCGGGGCCGGGTCACTACCGGCATGAGTACCTCCTGGGGCGAGCGGCGGGGCGCATGGTGGGCACGCCCCACCGCCGCGAACGTGCTCGGACCGGGTTCAGGAACTGGCGGCCGAGGCCAGGGCCTCGACGAAGGAGCCGGTGTCCTTGGACTGGACGAACTGGGTGACGGCGTCATAGAAGGACTGCTGGAACTGCGGGCTCATGGCCTCGCCGTGCACGATCGACTGCACGAGCTGGTCGCCGCGGAACGAGACGGCGGCCTCCTTCTGGTAGGCGGGGAGGGAGTCGGTGGGCACGTCGGTGCGCACCGGTGTCGAGCCCTTCTCCTTGCTGAAGGCCAGCTGGACGTCCTTCGAGCTGATCGCGGAGGCCCACTTCAGTCCGAGATCCCGGTGCTTGGCGTTCTCGGCGACGACGAAGGTGTCGACCACCAGGACGAACGAGCCGTTGGTGCCGGGCTCCGGCACGTAGCCGAAGTCGGTGCCGTCCTTCGCGCCGTCCTTGACCAACTCGCCGTAGGCCCAGTCACCCATGCTCATGACCGCGCAGTCGCCGGAGGCGAGCCGCTTGGTGGCCTGGTCCCAGGACAGGGCCGACGCGTCCGGGTCGGCGTAGGGCAGCATCTTCGAGAACAGCGTGGCGGCCTGCTTGACCTTGGGGCTCGTCCACGAGGTCTTGCCGGCGACCAGGTCGTTCCAGCCGTCCGGGCCGAGTTCGCCGAGCAGGGTGTTCTCGAACAACTCGGCCGTGGCGAAGGCGTCCTTGGCCCCCAGGCACAGCGGGGTGATGCCCTTGCTGTCGAGCTCGCCGAGCGCCTGGACGAACTGCTCCGGAGTGGTGGACGCCGACAGCTGAACCCCTGCCTTGGCGAGGAGCTTCTTGTTGAACCACAGGACGTTGCCGCGGTGTGCCCCGGTGGATGCGCCGTAGATCTTGCCGTCCTTGCTCACCGACTCGATGAGTTCGGCCGGAAGGACCTTCGACAGCTCGTCCTTCTGGTACACGGACGAAAGGTCGGCGAGGAGGTTGGAGTCGAGGTACTGCCCGATCGCCTTGCCCGGATGGGTCTGCCAGGTGTCCGGCGGGTTGTTGCCCTGAAGACGGGTCTGCAGGATTGCCTGGGCGTTGCCGCCACCGCCACCCGCCACCGCTCCGTTGACGACCTTGACGCCGGGGTTGGTGGTCGTGAAACCGGCGGTGAGCTGCTTGAGTGCGGCGTCCTCCGAGCCGGAGGTCCACCAGGAGAAGACCTCCAGCTGCTTGGCGTCCGATCCGCTCCCGGTGGACGTGCTGTCGCCGCCGCCACAGGCGGAGACGGTGAGCAGCGCCCCGGCCACGGCGATGGTGAACGGATACCTGGTTCTACGGACTCGCATGCGGTTCTCCTTCGAACTCGCGCTCCACGCATGGCGCGGGAGTGGAACATCTGGACCGTGGGGAGAGAGAAAAGGCAGGCAGGCAGGGACTCACTTAGCGGGTCGCGCGGGTGGTTTCAGGGGTTTTGAGGTGCCTCAGCCCCTCCCTGTAATCAATTAGTTAGGGAGGGGGCCTTACCAAAGATTCACGCCAAGGTAACAGCGACGACTTCAGCCAACAAGAGGCGAACCCAAGATCCTTCAGCGCTTGACATGGGGCACCGTGAGCCTGGGGCGGACGGGCGCATCGCGCAGCAGGCCCTGACGCTCGGCGAGCCCAGGACCTGCAGCTTTCATGTCCACGGTGATGATGTGTCCGACAGGAGGCCGCTGGATGGAAGTCCTTGTCGCCGCGGCTCAGTCCAGGCCCAGCCCTCGGCGGCCGGTGTCGTTGAGCTGGTCGAGGGTGAAGCGGCCGGTCCAGGAACACTCGTAGTGTTCCTCCGGGAAATCGCTCGGGCTGGAGCCGGTGACGAACGCTTCCCGCACGTGCGCGGCGTACCGCTCGTTGCGCGGGCACCAGGGCGCTGCGGGAATGTACATGACGTTGCCCCAGCCCTTCTGATCCTTGACCGGCGCGACGCTGTGGATCATGTCGCAGTGCCACCACACCGAGTCTCCGGGCTCCACGTCCGGGATGCCCGTGAGGGCCTCCATGAGCAGGGGGTGCCACTTCTCGTTCGCCGGGAAGGCCTGGTTGACGGTGACTCCGCACATGTCGTCCTCGGGCACGTCCGAGAGCAGCGGGCGCAGCATGAGGTAGGCCATGGCCTCGGGGATCGGGACGGTGTGCAGCACACCCTGGTCGTGCCGCATCTCTGACAGCGCGGTCCACCCCTGGAAGGTGCGGAAGACGGAGCACATGGTTGAGCCCGGATACTGCGCGCCCTCGGTGCGGTGGGCGGCGTCCCAGGGGTCGTACTGTTCGACGGTGCCGTCGAAGAGGTGCCGAAACGCCTGCTGGTAGGCCTCGGTCATCCACAGGTCCAGCGTGCCGGGGTCGCAATGCGTGCCCAGGCCACCGGAGTCGGCGCCCGGCGGGCGGCGGCGGATACGGTCGGGGTACAGGGCGTCACGTTCGGGGTCGAACCACTGCACCCCGTCCGACTCGTGCTTCCAGAAGGAGTTCAGGAAGGACTGCACGCGCGCCATCCGGTCGCTCTGCCGGGACTCCATCTGCGGCTGGGACCAGTAGATCGGGTAGATCTCGGGCCTGGAGCCGACGCTGCCGAAGAAGTCGTCGGCGGGGCCGGCATAGGTCTCGAAGAACCTGTTCCGCTCGACGTAGTCGACGATGTCCGCGTCCCACGCCGTGGCCTGCTCACGGGGGAAGTGGCCGCGCACCACCAGACAGCCGCGTTTCTTCAGCTTCGCCATCTGCTGCGGGGTCACCCTGCCGCCTTCGATGTCGGCGTAGTCGACGACCGGCCAGACGCTCTCGCCGCGCTCCTTCTCGGCCTTGATCTCGGCCACGCCGGCGGCGACCCGCCGCTCCACGGCAGCGAAGACCTCCTCCACACTCCGGCCGGATGCCTCTATGCGGGCCCGTAGAGCGGCCTTGATCTCACGGATCGCGGCAGGCAGGTCTTCCGGGACGGTCTCCCAGTGGGGCAGGGCTTCGGCGGCCCGTTCCCGATCGGCGCTGATAGTCATGCTGAACCTCTTTGGTCAGGGTTCCTAACTTTTCACAGAAGGTAACACTCACCTTCCATATTTAGGCAACCCTCCTGACTAACCTTTCGAGTGACGTCCCGACGGCACCGATTGAGCCCACCGACGCCCCATGGACGCCGGTGTGACGGACTCATGGGTGTCCCCGCGGGCTTTGAATCTCGGCGACGAACTGGATCCGATGCGTTGACGCGCCCCGTGATGCGTTGCACGGAGCGCCGCACTCCACACGCGCCCGACGAAGAGCGACTTCGCCCACCGCCAGGTCCGCGAGTACAAGCGTCGTCGGGGATCGTCAGACGACGGCCGCGATGGCGGCCGACTGCAACCTGCTGGAAGTCCGGCGCGTCCAGAGCCTGCGCTCTGTGTCATGCGTGGGTGAGTCGAGCCTGCTCCGCGGACACGCTCGGCAGTGGCGCGGCCCACGAGCTCTGCGTCGGGGCTGTCGAATCCGAGGTTGCGGCGATGGACGACATTGTCATGGGTGCCTCTCTCGTATCGCGTCGTGAGTCGGGCGCTGAGCAGGCCTGATCAGCTGCGGTACGTAGGACCTGGAACTACGTAGTGGATACGTGCTTATCCGAATGCGGGGGTCGGCTGGAGGGCGGAGTGTGAAGCCCACCTACAGGTACTCATGCGGAAATGATGTGACCACGATGATCGGTCGGGACCCCGAAAGCCGTGGGAATCCAGGTGCACTCAGTCATCGACGGTTCCTGGCGCGGCCGCGCAGTTGCCGCCCACACCCGCCGACAAGCTCCACTGAGTACGGGTTTCTGAGAACGCGGAGGCGCAGCTTCACGCCAAGGATCGTTCTGTCCAGCGACGGAGGATGACCATGCAACTGCGTGAGCTCGAGTGGTTCACCACCCTGGCCCAGACCGAGCACATGACGGAAGCTTCGCTGCGTCTGAACGTCAGCCAACCGACGCTGTCACGAGCCTTGGCCCGGCTGGAGCGTAAAGTGGGGGTGAAGCTCTTCGACCGCCACCGGAACGGGTTGCGGCTCAACAAGTACGGGGAGATCTTTCAGGCCCACGCCGTGCGGGCCATGAACGAAGTTGACAGAGGTGAGGAGCGGATCGCCGCTCTGGTGGATCCGGAGCGAGGTTCGGTTTCGCTCGGTTTCGTGCATTCCTTCGGGGGATGGCTGATACCGGACCTCTTGAACCACTATCGCAAGCACGCCCCGAGCACGTCGTTCGAGCTCCGCGGTGGCGCCTGTGATGACGTCGTCGACGACGTACGCCAAGGAGGTATCGACATCGGCTTCGTGGCTCCCGAGCCGGTCGCGGACGATCTCGACTGGATCCCGCTGGGCCGCGAGGATCTGTGCCTTGCTGTTCCGCCGGGCCACGCGTTCGAAGGTCGCGACCATGTGGCGATCGCTGATCTGGCGCATGAGCCGATGGTCGCACTCAGGGCCGAGTTCGGCCTGCGCCAAGTTTCGGACCGCCTGTGCCGAGAAGCAGGGTTCAGTGCACGAGTCGCGATCGAGGTGACCGAGCTCTCCACTCTCCACGCTCTGGTGGCGGCGGGGATGGGGGTGGCTGTCGTGCCCGCGCCAAGACCAGGGCACACCTCTGGGCCCGCGATCCGCGGCATTCCGTTCAGTGACCCGACCGCGTTTCGGCCCTACGGCGCGGTCATCCGGCGGGGTGGCCCGAGCGGCCAGGCCGCGAGGCGCTTCGTGAGCTTCGTTGCGAGGGGCTCGGCGCACGCGTCGCAGTCGGAGCGATCGCCAGGCGAAGGCACTCGGAGGGGAGTGCTTACGGCAGTAGGGACGTCCTGATTCGTGCAGGTCAGCTCCGCCAGTCACTGCCAGAGTCGCCCTGGCGTGGTCCCGCTTCTCCAGCTGGTCGGGCTGGCCGCCGCCGCTCACCTGAGCGACCGGCGGCAGGCTGGAGTCCTGCCCGACCAGAGGGCCAGGCACCTACCGGTGCGTGCAGACGGGTTTGCCCGTGTGGCGCGTCGGCGGAGAATGGCCCTTATGAGCAGGCACGCAGCCACCTTTCGAGCACCCGCGCCCCCTTTGACCGATCTGTTCGGGCGGGAGCGTGACCTGGCCGCTGCTCGCGACCTGTTCTCCTCCAGCCGCCTCGTCACGCTCACCGGTCCGGGCGGAGTGGGCAAGACCTCCTTGTCCGCCGCGATGTCGACCACCCTCGATCGAGCATTTCCAGAGGGGACATGGTTCGTCGAGCTGGGCGCTCAACGCAGTTCGGACACCGTCGCCGAAACGGTGGCGAAGGACCTCGGGCTGAATGCCCTACCCGCCATGGACGCCGAGGAACAGCTCCGCCGCCACGTGGCCGGCCGCTCGATGCTCCTGGTCCTGGACAACTGCGAGCATGTGCTCCCCGGTTGCCGACGACTTGTGTCCTCACTCCTCACCGCCTCGAGCGAGCTGCGTGTGTTGACCACCAGCAGAGAGCCGCTGCGGGTCCGGGGCGAGCGCGTGATCACCGTTCGCCCTCTGGCCGTACCTCCAAAGGACCGGGAAGCCGGCGTAGGTGAGTTGCGCGCCTATCCGGCCGTGGCCATGCTCGAAGCCCGGGCCAAGGCCGTCAACGACCAGTTCGAGATCACGGAGCGCGAGACGGCGGCGGTCGCGGAACTGGTCGCGCGCCTGGACGGGATGCCGCTGGCCATCGAACTCGCTGCCGCCAGACTGAGGTCCCTGTCGGTCCATGAGCTGCTGGACCGCATCAACGATCGATTTGAGCTCCTGAATCGCGGCGACCCCACAGCGACGCCACATCACCACTCGCTCGACGCGCTGGTGCGGTGGAGCTACGACCTTTGCTCCCCGGACGAGCAGCTGCTCTGGGCGAGACTGGGCGCTTTCAGCGGTAGCCCCGATCTTGCGGGAATCCAGGCTGTGTGCGGGTTCGAGCCACTGGAAGGCACCAAGCTCCTCGACGCGCTCGACGGCTTGGTTTCCAAGTCGATCATCCTCCCTGAGTTGACGCGGGGAGAAATGCGGTACCGGCTTCTTGAAACGCTGAGAGAGTTCGCCTTGGAACGCGCCCGCGAGAGCGAGGACCACACCCGCTCTCGAAACGCGCACGTGGAGTACTACCGGGCTTGGGCGGCGCAAACGGCGAGTAGCTTCTTCGGTCCCGGCCAGGTCGATTCCCTCCAGCGGCTGGAGTCCGATTTCGCCAACCTCGAGCTCGCTTTCAACGGTCTCCTCCAGGATCCCGGCCGTTCCCGTGACGCACTGGAGCTCGCATCGAGCCTTCGCTTCTACTGGATCACCGGCCATCTGCGCCAAGGCCGACGCTGGTTGGAGAGGGCTCTTGCCGCGGACACCACCGAATCCGTCGAACGTGGCAACGCGCTCTGGGCATTGGCGTCGGTCGCGGCACTCCACGGTGAACTGCCCAGTGCCCAAGCCTTTCTGCGGAAGGCCGACGAGATCCTGCGCTCGGTAAAGGACCCCAGACTGGCCGCGCACCTTGCCACATGGACGGGTCAGACCGCCCTGACCTCAGGAGATCTCGAGACCGCCCGGGAAGCTTTTGAGGTGGCCTACAAGGGACACACGGATCTGTCGGACGCAGAGGGTCTGATGATGACCCTGTTCATGCTCGGGTTCGTCAGGAGCGCCCTGGGAGACCACCAAGGGGTGTCGGACGCCTGCCGGGAAGCCATCAGCCTGAGCGAGAGCCTGGGCGAGACGTGGGGCCGCTCCTACGCTTTGTGGGCGTTGGCCTTCGACGCCTGGACGCGTCAGGCCTTGGACGACGCCAGTGAGTTGGCCAGGCAGAGCCTTGAGCTCAAACGCGAATTCCGGGACGACCTCGGCACGGCACTCGTCATCAACCTGATGGCTGGAATTGCCCTGGACAACCGCGACCCCAAGAAGGCGGCCAAACTGCTCGGGGTTGTCGCAGCACTGTGGACCGTGCTGGATACCGGGACCGGGGCTTTCGGCCCGGTGCTGGGCTCGCGGTACGAAGAGATTACGCGCGCTGCACAAGACCGACTCGGGGAGGGGGCGTTCCAACGCGTCTACGAGAGCGGACGGCGTTTGGAGCCGGGGCCGCAAATGAGCTTGGCACTTGGCTGTGCCGACATCGCGGAGAAGGGGCAGGCAGACGCGACGCCTGCGGCCGACCTGCTCACTCGAAGGGAGAGGGAGGTCGCGTCATTGCTCGCGGAGGGCCTGAGCAATCGTGCCATTGCCACGAAGCTGGTGCTCTCCTCGAGAACGGTCGAGGTTCATGTCGAACACATTCTCGGCAAGCTCGGTTTCCGCTCCCGAACCGAAGTGGGCGTGTGGGCGGCCCAGGCACTCCAGGAGAAGGAATGAAGCCGCGCGCCGCGGTTTCGGGCTACCGCGGCATTAGTGGGATGTCCAGTCTGGTGCGGAGCGCGTCGGTGGTGATGCCGTATGTCTCCCGCCCTGTGGCCCCAGGGGGCCGAGCTCGAAGGCGGTGAGGTCGGTACAGACCTGGCTGACGCCCGATGCCGGTGAGTGGATATGTGCACCTGAGTAACAGCTTGGGGCGCGCCGGACGTCGTGAAGAGCGTCATCATCACGTAGACGTCCTTGGCTCCGATCGCCAGGACCGAGCACCTGCTCGATCGCATGGGCGGCCAGGCCGTTGGGCCGGTCGCCTGCGAGTCCGAGGGTGCCGTTCAGCCGCCCGAATGGCGTCCACGGCTGCGTAGACGAGCGCGCTCATGACGCGTCGGAGGGTGCCAGCACGATGTCGAACCTGACTCGTGACCAGTCCCCGTCCACCGGGCGGCCGTCGGGGGTCGGGGTGCCTGCGGGTTGTCGTACGAAGTCCTTGACCAGTGACTCCTTCACGCCGAAGACGGTGTCTGTGCCGAGTAGTTCGTCACCGCGCACGAAGATGTGCGTCACCAGTCGGCGGGTGCCCGGCGCGGTCACCATGAAATGCAGGTGCGAGGCGCGCATGGGCGACCTGCCGGCCGCGGCGAGCATCCGGCCGACGGGGCCGTCGTGCGGAATCGGGTACGGCGTGGGCGTGACCGCCCAAAAGCGGTAGCCACCGTCCTCATCGGTGAAGAGATGGGCCCGCGCGGCCACACGGTCGTCGTCGTACTGCACGTCGTAGAAGCCGTCGTCGTCGGCCTCCCACACTTCGATGCGCGCGCCAGGTACAGGTTTGCCGTCGGTGTCGATGACGGTTCCCTCGACCCAACATGGCTCCCCCTTGGCGCCGAAAGCGATGTCACCGCCGTTGTCGATGCGCGGGGAGCCCTCGACGAAGAACGGCCCGAAGACGGTGGCCTCCGTGGCATCGCCGTACGCCTCGTTGTTGATGGCGATGGTCTGCATCGAGGCGCCCAATACGTCGGAGAGCAGGATGAACTCCTGGCGCGTGTCGTCGGTGATGTGGCCCACCGCGGTGAGGAACTCGATGCCCGTGTTCCACTCTGCCTCGGTGAGCCGGACCTCGCGCAGGAAGGCGTGCAGATGGCTCACCAGCGAGCGGAGGATCTGGTCGAGCCGGGGGTTCTCGCAGTCGTCGAACGAGCGCAGTACGCGCTGGACGAGGTCGTCCTCGCGGGCACGCTGCTCGACGGAGAGTTCATGGGTGAGTGTCATCGGGACTCGCTTCCGTGGATCCTTGTGTGTGTTCACGACGGCACATCCCTCGCCTGGTCCGGAAAGGGCGTCGCCGCACCGCACGACCGCCTAGCTGGTGCTGATCGCGGCGCCGACGAGCTCCATCGCCGTGTCCCAGGCCCCCTTGCCCCTCAGCATCGTGCGTAGCTCGACGAAGAGGGAGCGGTGCTCGAATGCGAGGACGCCCACCAGTTGGTCATCGCGGCCGTAAAGGACGATCGAGCCATCGTCGGTCCGCCGGAGGAGAGTCCTCTCGTCTCCGCCGAGGAAACCGGCGAACTGTATCCGCACATCGTGCTGATCGGACCAGAAGCAGGGGACGGCGGCGCAGACCTCGGTGCTGCCGCCGACGACCGATCGCGCCGCGTTCAGCCCGGCGATGCGGCCGTGTTCGGCGGCGTTCGTCCAGTGCTCCAGCCTTACCCGGGTGCCGTAGCGAGGGTTGAACCAGCGGGCGACGTCGCCGGCCGCGAAGACGCCTTCGTGTGCCCTCAGAGTCGCGTCGCAGACGATGCCGTTGCGGAGGATGAGCCCGGACGACTCCAGCCATCCGGTCGAGGGCCGCGCTGCGCCACTGACGACGATCACGTCGGCCGGCACCTGTGCCCCGCTGCTCAGCCGCAGGAACCGGCCACGCCCGGCCTCGAGGACGTCGACGACCCCGTCACCGAAGTACTGCGGTACCCCTGCCTCCTCGTGCAGGGCGGCGTACGACTCCGTCACGAACGCACCGAAACGGCCCAACGGCTGAGGAGAAACATCGATCAGCGAGACGGCGCGGCCGCTTTCCTTGAGGGCCGACGTCACCTCACCACCGATGAAGCCCGCTCCGACGACGGCGACGGACACCGATGTGCCGGCCAGCGCGGCACGAAGCGAGAGAAGGTCCTCCCATCGCCTGAGTGCGACAACCCTCGGTCGGCCGGCCAGCAGCGCGGGGACGACGGGGTCGCAGCCGCAGGCGAGAACGAGCGCTCCGAACGAGATGCTGCCCCTTTCCAGGTGAAGCTCCCGACAAGAGGCGTCAAGGCCGACTGCTCGGGTGCCCAGCCGGAAGTCCACGCCTTGGTCCCGCAGCCTGGCGACCGAGCGCAGACTCACCGCGTCGAGGCCCACCGGCTGGGTGAGCGCCGCCTTCGACAACGACGGACGGTCGTAAGGTGGATGCGCCTCTTCGCTGATCACCGTGATCGTGAGTTCTCGTGCGACCTTTGCGACGGCTTCAGCCGCGCGCAGCCCGGCCACTGAGGCGCCGACGATGACGACGTCCCGGGACAGCGTGCCGCTCACTTCGGCGATGCCTCCGCCTTGGCCGCCCGGCGGCGTTCGCCGCCCGCCGGCTCGGTGGTGCAAGAGTTGAGCACGAGGTCTCCTCCGGTCGGTGAACCTAGTGCGTTCATCCTGCGGCGTCGGCTGCGTGATGTGAACGGGCGGATTCTTCAGGAGCCCTATGCAGCAGGCGTATCAGGTCACGCGGACAGGCGCGTGCTCATGGAACGGTGATGGGGAGGGGACGCTCGCCTCGGCTGTCGGTCGTCCCTGCCTGACGGAAGAGGCCACGTGCGGTGATGACAGTGACCCGGCGCTCGCGGCGGCTCAGTCAGCCGGCCCGCCGTACCCATCCGCTGTGAAGAGCCCGGCGAACCGTTCGGCGATGGGGGTCACGATCCCGTCTTTCCTCCGCACGAGGCCCAGTGGCAGTTCAGGCCAACCCTCAGCGACGGGAACCCGGTCCACGTCGGGCTGGTGGGCAGCCATCTCGTCGCTCATCACCGATACGCCGAGACCGGCTGCGACCAGAGTCGCCGCAGTCTGCACCGTCGGGACGGGGATGATCTTCGTGGGGCTCCCGCCCGCGGAGGCGAAGCGGTCGTCGATGAGCCTTGAGAGGCTTCGTGCACCCGGCAGCCTTCTGGGCAGGATCCACGTCTTGTCCCTCAGGGACGCAAGGGGAAGGGGTTCCGAGACGCTGAGATTCCAACTCTGCGGCACGATCAGCGTCAGGGGCAACGTGGCGACCACCTCGACAGTGAAAGCGACATCGCTGATGGGCAGCAACGGCTCCTGAGGCAGAACGGGAATCACCGCGAGGTCCAGGTAGCCGTTGGCGAGATTCTCGAGCTGAACGCGCGGCGGTGCGTCCATCAGTTCGAGCGACACCCGAGGATGCGCGGACAGGAACGATGCGACGCGTGTGCTCACGACGCGCCACAGACCCATGGGCTCGGCTCCGACTCTCAGCTCCCCTTCAAGCCCTTCGCCCATCGCCCGCAAGGTGGCGGACAACCGCTGTTCTTCGGCCATGAGGCGCCGGCCGGCAGCCTCCAGATAGCGACCCGCCGGTGTCAGCGTGACACCGCGTGGCATCCGGTCCAGCAAGGTCACGCCGAGTTCCGACTCGAGCTTCGCCATGGCCGTGCTGAGCGGCGGCTGGGAAAGGTGCAGTGCCCTTGCCGCCTCGGTGATGGATCCGGCCTCCGCCACGGCGAGGAAATACCTGATGCTCCGGAGGTCCATGCGCTGAGTGTATCGGAGTACCCAATCACCAACATTGGACCTATGGCGCGCTCTCCAGCAAGGTGACTTGAGGCTCGCGGTCTGCATCGGCCGGTGGCTTCCAGAACTGGAGGACAGATGGCAGAAGAACAACAGGTGATCGTCGCAGGGGCCGGGCCGACCGGGCTTTTGAACGCACTCGGTTTGGCGCAGCAGGGCGTCGTAGTCACCGTCGTCGAGCGAGCGTCGGCCCTGCAGGACTCTCCGCGGGCGATGGTCTACCACTGGGCAACACTCGATGGCCTGGCTCGTCTGGGTGTCCTCGACGACGCGGTCCGGGCCGGCTTCAAGAAGCAGGACTACGCCTACCGGGTGCGTCGGACTGGCGAGATCATCGAGTACGGACTGAGCGCGCTCGAAGGGAAGGTGCAGCACCCGTACAACTTGCACTTGGGGCAGGGGGCGCTGGCGCGAGTGATGCTGCGGCACCTGGAGACATTCGAGAACGCTCGTGTGCTCTGGGACCATGAGGTCACCGCGCTCACCCAGGACCGAGAAGGCGTCGAGGTCACGGTTCGCGACAAGAGCGGCGACAAGGTTCTGCGCGCCCCATGGCTCATCGGCGCCGACGGCGCCGGCTCCAAGGTCCGCGGCGAGGCCGGGCTTGGTTTTGACGGCATGACGTGGCCTGAGCGGTTCGTCGCGACGAACGTGCGCTTCCCTGACGACCGCCCCGGATGGGCACAGTCGACGTTCTTCGTCGACGACGTCTACGGTGCGATCATTGCCAAGATCGATGAGTCGGGTGCACACGGGCTCTGGCGCTACACCTACATGGAGGACGACGCGCTGCCCGCGGAGTCCGCGGCCGAGCGTCTGCCGGAGTTCCTCACCAACGTCTTTGGAGAGGACGTCGCCAAAGGCACGGAGCTCGTCGCGATCTCGCCCTACCGAATGCACCAGCGCAGCGCGTCCTCCTACCGTGCGGGCAGAGTGCTGCTCGCCGGCGACGCGGCGCACGCCACCAATCCGACGGGCGGCCTCGGACTGACGATGGGGCTGTTCGACTCGTATGTCCTGAACGAGGCACTCGGCGCCGTGGTTCAGGGACGCGTTGACGAGGACATCCTGGACGTCTACGCCGGTCTGCGTCGTCGCGCCTTCCTGGAAAAGGCGAGCCCGCGGGCCTCCGGGAACAAGCAGCTGCTCTTCCATTCCTCGGATCCGGTCAAGCTCGACCAGGACCTCGAAGTGTTCCGGCGGATGTCTCGCGACCGCGAGTTCGCCGCGGAACGCCTCTACTTCACCAAGACGTTGGAGACCCCCTCCCTGCTCGCGCCCTAGAGGCGTCCGCGTCGGCAATTCTCGACCGCTGCGGCCGCGCGGCCTCCAGTGGAGCGCTCGACGCGGGACCCGATCTCGCGACTAGAGAAGGAAATTCGGCATGAACCCCCTCGACGGACTCGTCGTCGTCTCCCTCGAGCAGGCCGTCGCCGCGCCATTCGCGACGCGCCAGCTGGCTGATCTCGGAGCGCGAGTGATCAAGATCGAGCGTCCCGGCGTCGGTGATTTCGCCCGCGGTTACGACGAAACCGTCCGCGGGCTTGCGAGCCACTTCGTCTGGCTCAACAGAACGAAGGAGTCGGTTGCGCTCGATCTGAAGAGTGATCACGGCAGGTCGGCCGTTGCGGCTCTGGTGGGCCGGGCCGACGTCTTCGTCCAGAATCTCGCCCCTGGCGCGGCCGAGCGGCTCGGCCTCGGCGCCGAAGCACTGCGAGAGATGAACCCTCGCCTCATCCACGTCTCGATCTCCGGCTACGGCGGCGACGGACCGTATGCCAACAAGAAGGCATACGACCTGCTCGTCCAGTGCGAGGCCGGTCTGGTCTCCATCACCGGCACCGAGGACGTACCTTCCAAGGTCGGCATCTCCATCGCAGACATCGCCTCGGGCATGTACGCCTACTCCGGCATCCTCTCCGCGCTCATCCAGCGAGATCGGACAGGTGAGGGCGTCACGATCGAGATCTCGATGCTGGAGGCGCTCGCCGAATGGATGGGCTTTCCACTCAACTACGCGATGTACGGAGGAACGCCACCGGCGCGCACAGGTGCACGGCACGCGGCGATCGCTCCATACGGACCGTTCCGCTGCGGTGACGGCGAGCAGGTCTTTCTCGGAATCCAGAACGAGCGCGAGTGGGCCACATTCTGCGAGCGGATCCTCGGTGAGCCGGCACTCGCCTCCGACCCGAGGTTCATACGGAACTCGTCGCGGGTGGAGCACAGCGCGCAACTACAGGTCGAGATCGAGCGGGCATTTCGTGAAAGCACGGCCGAGGAGGTCGCGGAACGCCTTGAGGCTGCGGGCATCGCCAACGCTCTTTTGAGAGACATGGCCGGTCTGGCGAATCATCCGCAACTGTGGGCACGAGGACGCTGGAAGGAATACGAATCTCCAGCCGGGACGCTGCGAGCACTCATTCCGCCGGCGACTTTTGTGGGCGCCGATCCGGTCATGGGCCGCATTCCTGAAGTGGGCGAGCATACTGATGCCGTGCTTGCCGAGTTCGGAATCCTGCCGACGGCAGAGCTCACCGACAGCCGGGGCCGGGGTGGGCGATCCATATGACGCACGGGGATCCGGAGGGCGCCGTACAAACGGCGAGGTCGCTCCTTTTCGTGCCCGGCGATCACCCGGGCCGCTTCGACAAGGCGGCCGACTCCGGCACTGATCTGGTGGTGATCGACCTTGAGGACGCGGTCGTGGCAGACCGGAAGGACGGTGCGCGCGCATCAGCGGTCGCGTGGCTGTCGCGGGGTGGCCGTGCATGCGTCCGGATCAACGACCCGTCGAGCGCGCTGTTCGGCACAGACCTGGAGGCCCTGGCCGACGTCCCCGGGCTGGTCGCCGTGGTGCTTCCGAAGGCCGACTCGTCCAAGTCCTTGACGGCCGTCGCCCAGCGCACCGGCACGCCAGTGATCGCATTGATCGAGTCGGCGGCCGGCATGGTGCGGGTCCATGACATCGCCTCCACTCCGGGGGTCGCCCGTCTGGCCTTCGGACACCTCGACTACGCACTCGACCTGGGCGCCGACGCCGGCTGGAGCGCGATGCTCCATGCCCGCTCGTCACTGGTGCTCGCATCGAGGGCGGCCGGATTGCCGGGCCCCGTCGACGGTGTCACTACGGCGTTGGACGACGCCGAGGTCCTTGACCGGGACCTGAGACGGGCGAGCGAGATCGGCTTCACGGCGAAACTCCTCGTACATCCCAAGCAGGTTCCGGTCACCCACGCCGCGTTCCGGCCCGGCGAGGAGGCGGTCCGTTGGGCCCGCCGCGTCGCGGAATCCGTCACGGGCGGCGCGGCAGTCCGCGTGGACGGACACATGATCGACGCGCCGGTCCTTGCGCGGGCACAGGCGATTCTGCGGAACGCGGACTGACGCTCCGGCCGGTATGCCGGCAACGCGCGAGCTGCCCTCATCCGCCATGGAATGGATCCTCCCGCAACGGCCGACCCATGCCACCTGAGAGTCCGCTACTCGGTCTTTCCCGCCTTCATGCATCACGTGAATCGCTGGGCGAAATTTCCCGGCATCGTCAACTCCGCTTCGAAGCAACATCCTTTATTTACGGGTGATGTCAGCGACGTAACCGCAAGGAGAAAACATGTCCCTCACCGCCGAGCGGCCCAGTGACCTCGACCGTAAGCGCTTCTTCATCGATGGAGGATGGGTCGACCCAAGCGGCGACCGCTTGCAGGACCAGATCGAGGCCGCCACGGGGGAGCGCATCGGCGTCGCCGCGCTCGGCACAGAAGCGGACATCGACGCCGCTGTCCGCGCCGCCCGAAGTGCGCTGGACGAGGGCCCGTGGGGACGTACCACCGCGGCTGAACGTGCCGCGGTGCTGCGTAGGTTCGCGGACGCGCTCGAAAAGCGCGCCGGGGATACCTCGACCCTGGTCAGTCGCGAGAACGGAATGCCGATCGGGCTCTCGCAGATGCTGAACGGCGGGGCGCCCGCCGTCCTTCTGCGGATCTACGCCGATGTCATCGAGAACCTCCCGCTGGAGGAGGTACGCCCGAGCCAGGCCGGTTCGACGATCGTCCGCCGTGAACCGGTCGGCGTGGTCGGCGCGATCACGCCGTGGAACTTCCCGCAGGCGCTCGCCATGTTCAAGATCGCGCCGGCGCTCGCCGCCGGCTGCACGGTGGTGCTGAAGCCCTCGCCGGAGACCGCGCTCGACTCGTACGTCTTCGCCGATGCGGCCCAGGAGGCTGGGCTGCCCGAGGGTGTGCTGAACATCGTGCTCGGTGGCCGCGACGCCGGCGCCGCGCTCGTTTCGCACCCGCTGGTCGACAAGGTTGCCTTCACCGGGTCCACCGACGCCGGTCGGGCCATCGGCCAGGAGTGCGGTCGGCTGATTCGCCGCGTCACCCTCGAACTGGGCGGCAAGTCGGCTGCGATCTTCCTCGAGGACGGGGATGTCGAGACCCTGCTCGCCGGCCTGGACAACGCGTCCTTCCTCAACAACAGCCAGACCTGCACGACCCAGTCACGGATCCTCATCGCACGCTCCCGCTACGACGAGGTCGTCGACGCCGTCGCCGGTTTCGCGGACGCGTACCAGCTCGGAGACCCTCTCGATCCCTCCGTGACGATGGGCCCGATGGCCACCCAAGGGCACTTGGAGCGCGTCCTCAAGTACATCGAGATCGCCAAGAACTCGGACGCTCGACTCGTCACAGGCGGTGGCCGTCCCGATCACCTGGGCCGGGGATGGTTCGTGCAACCCACCGTCTTCGCTGATGTCGACAACGTCGATCGGCTCGCGCGCGAGGAGGTGTTCGGCCCCGTCATGGCGCTCATCCCGTTCGACGACGACGATGACGCGGTCCGCATCGCCAACGACAGCAACTACGGTCTCGCCGGCTCCGTATGGAGCGCCGATGAGGACCGGGCGCTGGCTGTGGCACGCCGCGTACGCACCGGCACCATCGGGCTCAACTACTACACCCTCGATCTCGGCGCGCCGTTCGGCGGATACAAGGACTCGGGAATCGGCCGCGAACTCGGGCCGGAGGGAATCAACGCCTACCTCGAGTACAAGTCGGTCTACGCCTCGACGAAGTACCTCCCGGCGTGATCCGACCAAGAGGAACAACGAGAAGGGACGAAGGGACATGACGAGTCCTGTCGATGTCGTCGAAACCTACTTCGACGGCGTCACCGCGGCCGATCCGCAAGCCGTGGGCGGCCTGTTCGCACCGGACGCGGTACTCCAGAACGCCGCGGGCACGCTGACCGGGGCCGAGGCGATCACACGGATGTACGAGAACGGCCTCGCGCCCGGTGCGATGCAGCCGACGCCCAAACGGTTCGTCGTTGACGGCGAGAACGTCGCGGTGGAGATCGAGCTGATCGCCAACGGGAACGTCATGACACTCGCTGATTTCTTCACGGTCCGCGACGGAAAGATCGAGCGCCTCGTGATTTACAGCCTCACCCCCACGGACGGACGTCTTTTCGACGAGATCGGTGTCGACCCCGAATCGAAGTGATCCGGCGATCCGTCATGTCAATCCCGCTGCTTTCCACCAGTACACAAGGAGACAAATGAAGGTCGCAGTATTCGGTCCGGACCGACGGGTCGGTGTGGTGCACGAGAACACCGTCGTCGACATCAACGGCGCGTACGCGAAATACGTGGCCGAAACCACGGATGCCGCCCGGCCGCTCGCCGAGGCAGCCGCAGCCGTGCCCGCCCAACTCAATGCGTTCATCGAGGAGGGGGAGCGGGCCCTTGACGGCGCCCGGGCAGCACTGGACTACCTGACGGACAACGCGCAGGACGTCCGTGGGGTAGCAGGCGAGCAACTCCGGTTCGGACTCGACGAGGTCAAACTGCACGCCCCGATCGAAGGTCAGTCCAGGATCCTCTGCGCCCTCGCCAACTTCGCCGACCACATGCAGAGCGCGGCTGACAACTCTTCCGGCGCGGACACCGAGGCCACCCTCAGGCGTCTCATGGCCGGCGGGCCGAAGTTCTTCATCAAGGATCACCGTGCCGTGTCCGCGAGCGGCGATCCCCTGCGCTATCCGGCACGTACCGAGCGGTTGGACTACGAGGCGGAGATCGCCGTCGTCATCGGCAAGGCCGGTCGCGACATCAAGGGCGACGATTTCGCTTCGCACGTGTGGGGCTTCACGTTGTTCAACGACTGGTCGGTAAGGGACCACGGATCTTTCGGTCCCGATTTCGCGTACTCGAAGAACTTCGACTCCTCTGCGACGGTCGGCCCCTGGATCATCGTGAACGACGGAACCGATCTGCAGGACATTCCCGTTGAGTGCCGCGTCAACGGCGAACTGCGCCAGAGCGGCAACACGAGCTCGATGGTGCACACCTTCGCCGCGCTCGGCGAGCACCTGTCCAGGGACACGACCTTGTGGCCCGGCGACCTGATCGCCAGCGGCACGCCCAAGGGCACCGCTGTCGACTCGACCAAGCAGGAAGCGGACGGTTCCACCCCGGACACGCTGTTCCTCAAGCCCGGTGACGTCGTGGAAGTCTCCTCCGCCCTGGTCGGCACCATCCGCAACGAAGTCGTCAAGCCGACCGACTGAGGACAGAACACATGACCACGAAGAAGTACAACGTCGGCGGCGTCCTGTACGAGCGTCCCTTCAAGATCCGGCGTCTCAACCACTTCGGCATCAGCGTCGACAACACCGGCGAGGCCGCCGCGTTCTACCGGGACCTGCTCGGCTTCGCGGTGGCCGACACGCTGGATGTCCAGAAGACCGACCCGGGCCCCTGGCTCGACGGCGTCCCCGACACGCACGTCTATTTCCTCCGGCACAACAGCGACCACCACACCTTCGTGATCATGCCGCGCCCGTGGATCGAGCACATGGAGCCACCGGCGCGTGCCGACATCACGGTCAACCAGATCACCTGGCAGGTCGGCAGCCTCCGGGAGGTCGTCGAGGCGCGGCTCTGGCTCGCCGAGCTCGGGCAGAAGATCGATCGCTACGGGCGCGACCCCGGGTCCAACTGGCACACGTACTTCCCGGACCCGACGGGCCACACCAACGAGCTGGAGTACGGCATCGAGCAGGTCGGCTGGGACGGCTTGAGCAAGCCCGAGGTGATGTGGCCGTGGCTCAACGAGCATCCCGAGCTGCCGTACAAGGCGGAGTCGACCGAGCTTGCCGAAGCCCGCGCCGACGGCGTCGATCTGACGTCGGGCCACCGCTGGGTGGATGAGCTGCCCAAGACGTACGACGTCGGTGGCGTCCTGCTCGCGCGGCCGTTCAAGCCGGTGCGGATCGGACCGGTGAGCATCTTCGTCGAGGACATCGACGCCGCGGAGCGCTTCTACACCGAACGACTCGGCCTGCTGAAGAGCGAGGAGTCCACGGTCGCCGGCCACCGCGTCCTCTTCCTGCGAGCGAACACCGAGCATCACAGCCTGACACTCCTTCCTCTGGAACTGCGCAGTGTGCTCGGGGCGCGGGAGGGGAGCACCCTGCTCGCCTTCGGTGTGCAGGTCGGTTCCTACGAGCAACTCCGCGCGGCGAAGACGTTCCTGGAGGAAAAGGGCGTCAAGCTCATCGACCTGCCCCAGGAGATCCACCCGGGGATCGATTACGTGATCCACGCGGTTTCCCCCGACGGTCATGTGATGCAGCTGTACTACTACATGGAACAGGTCGGCTGGGACGGCCGCGTGCGGCCCAAGGACGAACGTCGCAAGGTCCAGGCCGGTGTGTGGCCCGAGACGCTGACGTCGCTCTCCGACACCTACGGCGGCGAGACCTTCTGGGGACCGCTCGGCTGACACCCGCCTCAGCACTGATCACTCATGTCACATCCGGCGGGGGCAGGCCCGTCTGCCGTCGCGCCGTTGTATGAGCCCGGACCGCCGTGGCTCGCACTGGTGATCTCGCAGGCATCCGTCCACAAGGCCCAGAGCCGCCAAGAAACGCCCTTGGCGGGGTCATCGAAGAACCCAGGAAGCGGAGAGACAGCACAATGAGCCGAATCGTCATCAGCGGTGCCTCAGGAGACCTCGGGCGTCGCGTTACGAGGTTGCTGCTGGACGAGGACCCGGGCGTCGACCTGACGCTTGTGACACGCACCCCCGAGAAGCTGGCCGACCGTGTGGCCCAAGGCGTCCCCGTCCTGAAAGGCGACTACACGGACCCGGAGTCGCTGGATGCGGCGTACAAGGGTGCGGAGACGCTCTTCCTGATCAGTGGGCTCAACCTCGGCCGACGCGTGTTGGAGCACCGCACCGCCATTGCCGCCGCTCAGCGAGCGGGCATCCGCCACATCGTCTACCCCTCGGTCGGTGGTGGTGAGCACCCGCGGAACCCCGCCATGTCGGCGAAGGACCACTACCAAACCGAGCAGGACCTGCGGGCCGCCGGGATCACGTTCACGTTCCTGCGCAACCACCTCTACGCCGAGATCGTCAGCAACATCTGGATCGCAACCGTCGTGGAGAGCGGCCGGCTGGAGATGGCGTGTGGACAGGGCTCCCTGTCCCCGGTGGCCAAGGGCGATGTGGCCCGGAGCGCTGCCGCGGTGCTGCGCGACCCCGAGCGGCACGCGGGCGCCGTCTACGAGATCACGGGTCCCGAACTGCTGAGCATGCACGACATCGTGCGCATCGGCTCCGAGGTGCACGGAACGCCGATCACCTACGTGCCGCTGACTGAGGAGGAGCGGCTGGCATTCTTCGACTCCGTCGGCCTTCCCCGTACCTACGACCCCGACATGCCGCCCAGCTCCGAAGGACACATGTGGGCCAGCGACGAGCTGGTGACGGCCGATCTGGCGGTTGCCGAGGGCTATCAGGCGCTCATGTCCCACCACGTGCAGCTGCTCACAGGTCGTGAGCCCGAGCGGCTGCGGACCGTGATGGAGCGCGTCAAGGGGGTGCGCTACGACCAGATCGAGGACGAGGCGTGACACTGCTCCGTTCGTCGCCGACGCCGAGCCGGGACTCGGCGTTCCAGAGGTTTTCGTGTTTGTGAGAAAGGTGCTAATTCGATGAGCGGTAACGGCAATGCTGTGGGGCCCGGAGGTCCGGGCGAGACGGGGCTGGTCGCCATCCACGACGTTCCGGCGTACCCGGATGTCCCGACGTACTTGAACATCCTGGGCAGCCTGCACATCTGGGAGGGTGACGGCTGGAAGCAGGAGTCGATGTCGTGGAAGACGACCGCCTATCTGGCGTCGAACCTGAGTGGGTTGCCCGAGATCACGTTCAGTGGTCCGCAGGCGCAGGAGTTCCTGTCGCGGCTGAGCATCAACAACGTCTACAAGTGGCCGGTGGGTACCTCGAAGCATCTGGTGATGCTCGACGAACGCGGGTACATCGCCAATCACGGCCTCACGGTGCGTGACAGCGAGGACTCCTTCCGCCAATTCGCCGCGATGCCATGGCCGTTGTACAAGGCGCCGTCGCTGGGGCTGGACGTTGAGATCGGGCTTCGAGACGTCTTCGTGTTCCAGGTCGCGGGTCCGACCTCCTTGCAGGTCCTGGAGCGGCTCATCGATGAGCCGCTGCGCACGTTGAAGTTCCTGGGCGTCAAGCAGGTCAGCATCCCGGGGATCGACGCGTCGGTGGAGATCGAGCTGTCCCGGATCGGCATGGCCGGCACCCTGGCGTACGAGCTGCGCGGGCCACTCGAGCACGGCCCGGCGGTGTTCGACGCCGTGTTCCAGGCTGGGAAGGAGTTCGGACTCAAGCGACTTGGGTGGCGTACCTACTTGGTCAACCACACCGAGGGCGGCTTCCCGCAGCAGGGGTGTACGTTCCTGCCGGCCGCGTTCGCCGACCCCGGATTCGTCGCCCACCCGGTGTTCGGGGCCACGCTGCCGCCGTCGCAGGTGGAGGGGCCGTTGCCGGGCAGCGCCGATCCGAAGGACCTGACCGCGCGGCTGCGGACTCCGTTCGAGGTGAACTGGGGCTGGATGGCGAAGTTCGACCACGACTTCATCGGCCGTGAGGCGCTGGAGGCCGAGGCCGCGAACCGGCGCCGCAAGACGGTGGTACTGCGGTGGAACAAGGAGGACGTACTCGACGTGTTCGCCTCGCAGTTCGAGCCCGGCGAGGAGTACAAGCACTTCGAGTTCCCCACCACGCCTCAGGCGCCCGCCGGCGGTCACGCCGACCTGGTCAGCAAGGACGGCAAGCAGATCGGCGTCTCCTCCGTAGCGGTGTACTCCTACTACTACCGAGAGATGCTCTCCCACTCCACGATCGACCTGGACCAGGCCGAGATCGGCACCGAGGTCACCGTGCACTGGGGAGACCACGGCGGACGGATCAAGTCGATCCGCGCCACGGTGGAACGATTCCCGTACCTGGACCTGGCCAGCAACAAGGACTTCGACCTCAGCGCCGTCCCCTCCGGAGTCGCATCCGCGTAGGCATCCACCCGCGGCGCCGTCTCAGGCTCCGCGGGTCGTCTCCTGGTTCACCGAAGCAGCACCCAGGCGGCCGGCGCCCAGGACCTGCCGCAACCTCGAAAGGAACCTCTTTCATGTCTGTACCCGCTCATGATGCTGCTGACCTTGGACGGTTGATCGTTCAGGGGGCTGACGGACCGGGGATCGTGTCTTCGGTGTCGTCCCTGCTCGCGCAGGTCGGCGCGAACATCGTCTCGCTCGATCAGTACTCGACCGATCCTGCGGGAGGCCGGTTCTTCCAGCGCACGACGTTTCACCTGGACGGTCTACCGGCTCGTATGACCACGCTGGAGGACGAGCTGGACAAGACGTTGGGCGCGCTGGGGCTGGGTTACCGGCTGGTGGAGGCGCGCCGGCCCAAGCGTGTGGCGATCATGGTGTCGAAGGCGGACCACTGTCTGCTGGACCTGCTGTGGCGCCAACGCCGCGGTGAGATCCACATGAACGTGGCCATGGTCATCTCCAACCACCCCGATCTGGGCGATGACGTGCGGGGCTTCGGTATCCCGTTCTTCCATGTTCCCGTCGACAAGGGCGGGAAGGCGGTCGCCGAGAAGGAGCAGTTGAAGCTGCTCAAGGGAAACGTCGACCTGGTGGTGCTGGCTCGGTACATGCAGATCCTCTCCGGGGAGTTCATCGAGGAGGTGGGTGCGCCGGTGATCAACATCCATCACTCGTTCCTGCCGGCGTTCATCGGTGCCGGGCCGTACCTCAAGGCCAAGGAACGTGGTGTGAAGCTGGTCGGGGCGACCGCTCACTACGTGACCGAGGACCTGGACGAGGGCCCGATCATCGAGCAGGACGTCGTGCGGGTCTCCCACGTCCAGACGGCGGCGGATCTCCAGCGGCGAGGTGCCGATGTCGAGAGGCAGGTCCTGTCGCGGGCCGTGGCGTGGCATTGCGAGGACCGGATTATCCGCGACGGCAACCAGACAGTGGTTTTCTGACCGGGGCCATGCGCGGTTCCCCGATCTCGACAGAAACGAAGGTGCAGAAGTGGCGGCACAACTCCTGGACGGCCGTGCGGTGTCGTCGGCGATTCTGGCCGAACTGAGGGCGGAAGTGGTGGACTTCGGCCGGGCACATGGCCGGCGGCCGATGCTGGCGACGGTGCTCGTGGGCGATGACCCGGCCTCCCACACGTATGTGCGGATGAAGGCCAACCGCTGTGGCCGGGTCGGGATCCAGTCGCGCCGGTTCGATCTCGACGCTGGTATCGACACCGAGGAACTGTGCCGTGTCATTGGCGACCTGTCGGCCGATCCTGAGGTCGACGGCATCCTGCTGCAGCATCCGGTGCCCGACCACATCGACGAGCGCGCCGCGTTCGAGGCGATCGACCCCGACAAGGACGTCGACGGGGTGACCCGGACGTCGTTCGCGGCCATGGCCTTCACCGAGGAGGGGTTCGCGTCCGCGACGCCTGGCGGGATCCTGGCGCTGCTGGACGCCTACGATGTGCCGCTCGCCGGCCGCCACGCGGTGGTGATCGGGCGTAGCGCCATCCTCGGCAAGCCCATGGGGATGCTCCTGCTGGGCCGCGACGCGACCGTGACGTACTGCCATTCGCGCACCGCGGACCTGCGCGAGCACGTCGAGCGAGCCGACATCGTCGTGGCGGCGGTCGGGGTGCCGGGACTCGTCAAGGGCGAGTGGGTCAAGCCGGGCGCGGTGGTGGTCGACGCGGGGTATGCCGACAACCGAGGCGATGTCGACTTCGATACGGCCGTGGAGCGTGCTTCCTTCATTACCCCGGTCCCCGGCGGGGTGGGCCCGATGACGATCGCGACCCTCCTCGCGCAGACCGTTCGCGGAGCCCAGCGCCGGGCAGCCGCCTCCGTATCGCCACTGCAGCCGGTGTCGTCACGGTGAGTGGTCTCGTTGACGGTAGTGGCTTGGCGTCAACCGTGGGACCGGGACAACCTCTGTAGCACGGGGCGACACCCGGTGAGGGTGGTCATGGAGATGGCCTCGGCGATCAGGGAGGCGGCAGCCTTGGCCAAGCCGGCCGACCTCTTCCGTAGGCGCTCGGCCACAACGACGGGAGCAGCGAGCGGGGTGGAGCCGGTGACGATCTGGAAGTGCAGGCCGTGGACCTCGGTGCAGCGGTGCTCGGCGCCCTGTTTGGCAGCGCCGTAGACCTACTTCTCCTTGGAGTCGATATCCAGGCAGACCACCTGGTCCGAGCTGGGCAGCAGGTTGCTGTGTCCGGCAGGTGCCGGTGAACAGGCGGGCGACGGAGCGCAGTTGCCGAACGTGACCCCAGGCGAACGCGCGCAGGAAAGAGCCGAAGTGAACGTGCGCGCATGCCGGTGAAGGCACGGTGCATCGCGCTGTGCAGCACGGCGGTGTCGTCGATGCTGCCCGCGCCCGGGAGTATCGCCGCGACCAGCGACATCACCTTCGCGTCCGACGCCTCCCCGGCACCGTTGTCCGCCCCACCAGACGGACCCGCTCGCGGATCAGCGCAAGTCAGGCCGCATCGCTCGGCGAGGCGCACCGCCCAGGTCGGTCCGCCGTGCGCGAGCAGGTTCGGGTCATGAAGGCGGCGAGCGTCGCGCAGGGCTGTGAGAGGAATTCACTCACGAGGTGCCTTGCCGGCCGGGCCGGGTGGAAGCGTAGAAATTCCCATCTTCCCAGTTCAGCGGGCTCCTCTCTGTGTCAGCCCTGCCCGCGGCCCATCACCGGTCGGTGGAACCAGGCTCAGTATTCGGCGCCAGGACGAATACGAAAACTATTGGCGCAACTGGCTCCTGGTGATCGTCCGCACCGGACCGTATCGGCCGTCGACGATCCGGCGGCTGCTCGATGCGCTGGACCCCTCACATCCCATCTCGCAGCGGATGCTGACGCTGAGCCTCCGGCTGCTCGAACGGGACGGCATCATCGCGCGCGAGGTCTTCGACGACGGACGCCGGCATGTGGAGTACTCCCTGACACCGCTCGGCAGGGAGTTGTCGGATGGGTTCATGGCGTTGCTCGACTGCACAGACCGGCACGCGGGTGAAATCGCCGAGGCCCGGGCGAGGTTCGACGCCGCAAAGGCGTCGTGGGACAGCAGGCACACGTCGGCCACTCTGCCGTGAGCCTGCTGGTTCACCGTCCGATGTGGACGTACACCGATCAGGCCCGTCGCGTCGCCTTGACGATTCTCGGTGGCACCGATGCCTACGCGGACCTGCCCTGATTCCGGAGCCACCAAGGTGAGCGGAAGTTGCAGATCGCGGGACTATGTCGGTCCGACGACAACGTCGAGATACGGAACTTCCCGGACCGCGCGCCGGTCCACGTCGCCGGGAGGCATGGTATGGCTGGTGGTTCCGTGGACTCACCGCCATGCCTTTGACGTGGGACTGACAGGGTCGCCACCAGTGTGCATGACTGAGGAGGGTGGAATGCGCTTCGGCATTCCACCCTCCTCAGTCACTCGGACGTCTGCGCGGTCGAGACGGTGTGCATGATCAGGGTCGGTCCATCCTTCACTCGATCAGGTCGCCTGCCCAGGCGGCACGCAGCAACGCCTCAAGGTTGGCTCGGGTCACGGGGCGGGGGTTCGACGGCGGGATGGCCGGGAGGATGATGCCGGCCGCTTCGGAGATGTGCTCCTCCTTGAAGCCGAGCTCCTTCAGCGACATGGGGGCCTCGACCCCCTGACGCAGTGCGTTGATACCGGCGGCGGCAGTGCGGCCGTCGCCGATCGCCGCGGCGAGGCGCTCGGCGGCCTCACGGGCGTACGGGGCGTTGAACGCCGTGACGTAGCCGATCACGACGGAGTGCGTCTCGGCATGGGGCATGTTGTAGGTGCCGCCGAGCGCGTGGCAGATCTTGTGGTGCATTCCGGCACCCGCGGAGGCGAACGCGACCGCGGCGAGGTAAGCACCGTAGAGCGTCTGCTCGCGGGCGCCGATGTCATCCGGGTCGGCGTGCAGAGCGCGCAGACCGGGGAAGAGGGCTCGCAGCCCTTCCGTGCCCATCGCCTTGTTGATCGGGTCGGTCCGGGGAGACCAGAACCCGTCGACGGCGTGCGCGACCGCGTTGAGCCCGCTGGAGACGGCCAGCCGGCCGGGCAGGCTCGCCATCAGGGACGCGTCGTAGACGATGACTTTCGGCAGCACTTTGTCGTCGACGCCGGTGGTCTTGCGTCCGGCCTCGGTGATGCCCCACACGTTCGTCGCCTCGGAGCCGGCGAAGGTGGTCGGCACCGCGACGATCGGCAGGCCGGCCTCGCGGGCGACGATCTTCGCCAGGCCGATGGAGGACCCGCCGCCGATCGTGATGACCGCGTCGGCCCCTTGCTCTCGGGCGAGCGCGACGGTCCTCGTGGCGTTCTCGATCGGCACGTGCTGGACGATCTCGTGGACCCGCGCCACGACGGGGGTTCGTTCGGCGATGGCGTCGGAGAGCGCTGTCGCGAACGCGTCCGCGATGAGCAGCACCCGCTTGGCGCCGAGGCTTTCGAGCGCCACGACCGTGTTGGCGACTGCGTTGCCAGTGCCGAAGAGCACCCTCTGGCCGTGCGTCGTGTGATCGAAGGAGATCGTCATCGCGTTGTCTTTCGGCCGTGGCCGTCGATGCGAAGCAGCCAGTCCACGAGATGCGACGCGACCACGGCGGGCACTTCGAGGGTCGAGAGGTGGCCGATCCCTTCGAGGACGTGCAGCTTCGCATCGGGTATCGAGTCTGCCATCTCCTCGCTCAGCTGGAGAGGCGTGATCGCGTCCGCGTCGCCGGCGACGATCAACGTCGGCACGGCGATCTTCGCGATCTCGGACCTGCGATTACGACGGCCCAGCACCGCGGTCTGCTGCGCCTTGAAGACTTCGGGGCCCAGGTCACGAGCCATGGAGGCCGCGAGGGCGGTCACATCGGGGCGCGTCGGCGCGACGGCGCCGCTGACCCGGTCCACCGCCTCGTCGAAGCGACCGGACTCGGCCAGCGCGATGAGACTGACCGAGCTCTTTCGGCGGTCGGGCGGTGCGGCGATCGCGGACGTGTTCAGCAACGACAGCCCCGCGACTCGCCCGGTCCCTCGGAGCGCGATGTCCAGGGAGACATAGCCGCCCATCGAGATCCCAGCCAGGTAGAACCGGTCCGGTGCCTGGCCGAGTATGTCGTCCGCCATGGACTCGATCGAGTCCCCGGTGCCCTGAATGACCACGCATTCGACTTCGACGCGGTCGTGGATGCGGTCGATGACCGGCTGCCACAGCCGGGCATCGGAACCCAGTGCGGGCACGAGGACCAATGGATGCTGGAGCAATGGCCGGCTCCCTTTCTTGTTGCACTGATGCGCCGTGGATAGTGGGCGCAGGGCGGGGACTAGGAAGCGGCGCCGTCGACGCTCAGGATGGTGCCGGAGGTGAAGCCGGCATGCTCGGAGACCAAATAAGCGACGGCAGACGCGATCTCCTGCGCCGTACCGGTTCGACCGGCAGGAATCGCCGCACGAATGGCGGTCTGGTCCGTGTCGGAGAGAGAGTCGAACACCGTCCTCACACGGCCCTCCTCGGGCAGGATGAGCCCGGGGGAGACCGCGTTCACGGTGATTCCGCTGCGGGTGAGGTCCTTGGCGAGCTGCTTGGTGAAGCCGTTGATCGCCGCCTTGGAGGCCGCGTAGGGAAGCCGCGCGCCGATCGTCCCGGACGGTCCGGCGAGGCCACTGGACACCGCGGAGGAGAAGTTGACGATCCGGCCGTAGCCGTTCCGCCGCATGATCGGTACGGCGTACTTGCAGCACAGGAACGTGCTCGTGACGTTGTTGTCCAGCACGGTGTGCCACGTCTGTGACGACAGGTCTTCGATGTCTCGGACCTGCACTGTCCCACTGCCACCCGCGGTGTTCACGAGAACGTCGATGCGCCCGAACTCCACGTCGATCTCCCTGAACGCGCCGGCCACGAGTTCCTCACCGGAAAGATCAACCGCAATCACCTTGACCGCGCTCTCGCCGAAGCGGCTTCGGATCTTCTCCTTGGTGCGGTCCAGGCCCTCTTTTTGCAGGTCCAGGAGGGCGATCGCGAATCCCTCAGCGGCCAGACGGAGCGCGATCTCCGCGCCCAACCCCTGGGCTGCCCCTGTAATGACCGCACTGCGCCGTTCTGTCACGTCAGCCATCACTGGTACTCCTTGTTGAGCATTGCTTGGGGTAGGAGCTCGCCGACGGCCTGCCAACTCAGTTCCCGTCGCAGCAGCGCCCGCAGCTTGACGAACTGAGCGCGCCGCTCGAAGGCCAGCACGCCGGTCACCACCTCACCCCGCCGGTAGAGGAAGAGAGAGCCGTCCGTGGTGCGACTCGCCACGATTTCCTCGTCACCGTTCAGATGGCCCGAGAACTGGATCCGGATGCCGTGTTGGTCCGACCAGAAGTACGGCACGTTTGCGAAGTCCTCGCTCTCGCTGCCGCGGATGAGTTTCACGGCGTTGATCCCCGCGGCGCGCCCCTGCTCGGCAGCGCTGGTCCAGTGCTCGGTCCGCATCACCGTGCCGAACCGGGCGTTGGGCCAGCGGACGACGTCGCCGGCGACGAACACGTTGTCCGCCGCCCGGAGGGTGGCATCGGCCAGGATCCCGTTGTCGAACGTCAGCCCGGAGTCCCGGAGCCAGTCGATCGATGGACGAACACCGACGCCGACGACGATCACGTCGGCGGGAACCCGCGTGCCGTCGTCGAGCACCAGCGAGCGGCGGCGGTCCTCCTCGGCGACGTCAACGGCACCGCTGCCCAGAAAGAGGCCAACGCCAGCGTCCCGATGGAGGGCCACGTAGGCGTCGGCGACCGGCTCGCCGAACCGCCCCAGCGGCTTCGCCGCCAGGTCGATGAGCGAGACGGTGCGCCCCGCCTTCACGAGCGTCGAGGCGAACTCGCCACCGATGAAGCCGGCTCCGACGATGGCGACGGAGAGTGCCGGATCGGCAACCGCCGCACGCAGGGCGGTCGCGTCCTCGAAGCGGCGCAACGCGTGCACACCGGGACGACCGGCGAACAGCGGCGGGATCAACGCCTCGCACCCGGTCGCGATGACGAGCGCGCGATACGTCAGTTCTCCGTCGGACAGGAAGACGGTGTTCGATTTCGTGTCGAGTGCCCGGGCACGGGTGTTGAGTCTGAAGTCGACCCCCTGGTCGCGCAGACCCGCGGCGAAGGGATACACGAGCGCGTCCACGTCGAGCTGGTCGTCCAGAGCGACCTTGGACAACGGCGGGAGCTCATAAGGCAGATGAGGCTCGTCGCTGATGACCGTGACGCTGAGCTCGGGGGCGTGCCGCGCGACGGCCTCCGCGGCCCGAAGGCCGGCGGTCGACCCGCCGACAATGACGACATCGGTGGTGGATCCTGTCACGGTCTCAGGCCTCCGTGAGGGTGCTCACGGCGGCGATGGTGCCGTCGGCGCCGCGAGCCTCGGCACCGTGCTTCAGCCCGTCAGCGCCAGGAACGACCGTGATGGTCTGCGGCTTGGTGAGCGGCGAGACGAAGCGGTAGCCAAAGGTTTTGCCCCGCAGGTCGATGCCCTGGCGGCGGAGGTGCTCGCCCATCATGAGCGCCAGCAGGGGCCCGTGGATGACGAGACCGTCGTATCCCTCCTGCCTGCACCAGTCCAGGTCGTAGTGGATGCGGTGCCCGTTGTAGGTCAACGCCGAGAACCGGAACAGCAGTCGCTCGTCGACCGGCAGGCCCAACGTCGGGCCGGCCGGTGCCGGCGGCGGCGCCGACGGGGACGGCAGCGCCCCGGAACCGGGCGCACGATAGACGATGTCCTGCTCCTCCCGGATCACCAGTTCACCACCTTGGAAGACCTCCTGAAGGACTGTCGTCAGCGTCAGCGGACCGGTCCGGCCCACCTTGTCGACGGAACTCCTGATCGAGGTGACCTTTGTCGCGGGCTCCCCGATCACGAGGCGGCCCAGCGTTGTCACCCGGCCGCCGCCGAACATCCGTCGGCGTCCCGGGCCGGGAGGGGCAGGGATTCCCGTGACGGGGTGGCCATCCTCGCCGAGCTCGTGTTCCGGGCTCCGCTCCAGCAGGTATGTCCAGTGCCACAGCGGGGGCACCGGGTCTCCCGCGGCGTGCGGGATCTCGATGTCCAGCGCCGCCGCCAGGGACTCGGTCGGCTCGGACGCGATGACCTCGGTCCGCTCGACCGTTTGCGTCACCTCGCTCGTGACCATGTCATTCTCCTTGTCTTCCCGCGCGGAGAGCGCGCAGCAGCTCCGACAGGTCCGGAGCGTTGTCCAGGTTCTCCACCGCCCGCACCAGGTCCCGCGCGACCTTGTGCCCGTAGGGCGCGAGCAGTTCCTCCGCCTTGCCCACGACCTCCGCGTGCGAAAGCGGGTTCCGCGCCGATCCTTTGGCGTTGGTGGGGTTGCCGGCGTGAAGCGTCACCGTCTCGCCGTCCATGAACTCCACCGCCAGCCGTGGCCCGTCCTCCAGCTGGATGTCGCTGTCGATGTGCATCGAGATCTTGTGGAACGTCGCTCGGATGCCGGGCTCGTCGATGCGGGGCGGGTCGAACTGGTCAAGCCCGACGCTCCTGTTGTGCAGAGCGATGGTCACGGCGTACGGGAGGCTGAACTGTGCGTCGAACACCGTCTCGATGGGGTCGACCGACAGCATGTTCACCGCCGTCTCACCGGCCATGATCGAGATGTGCCGCACGTCTTCGGGCTTGGCGTCCCGCTCCTCGATGAGAGCGAGCACCGTGTCGATCGTCGAGTGGCTTCCACGGCAGCAGGCGTAGGGCTTGATGTAGGCGGTCGCGACGTTGAAGTCGACGCCGAGGTCGTGCAGTGCCTTCTCCGCGTGCCCCTGTCCGCCGTTGTAGAGGGCGAACAGGCCGCCCCACTCGGCCTCGAAGATCCGCCGTGGGCCGGTGATCCCGGCACGCGCGAGGAGCGCCGCGTCGACGCCGGTCTCCCCGGCCTTGCCGGGATGAATCCGCTTGGTCCACGCGCCGTCGTCGATGAACGCCCAGACGCCGCCCGTGAAGGATCCGGCGATGCCCAACGCGTCGGCGAAGCGCTCTGCGTCCAGGTTCAGGGCCTTCGCGCCGGCGGCGGCAGCGGCGAAGCTCCCCATGGTGCCGCTGGAGTGCCAGCCCCGGTCGGTGTGCGCTGCGAAGCCGCCGAGCGCCTGCAGGGTCCGGTAGCCGATGTCGTACCCGGCGATCGTGGCCGCGATCAGCGTCCGCCCGTCGGCCCCGGTCGCCTCGGCGAGGGCGAGGGCCGCCGGCAGCACGGTGGAACCCGCGTGCCCCGGTCCGCCTCCGTCGTCGAAATCGCGCGCGTGCGCCGACGTCCCGTTCGCGAGCGCGGCGTGCGACGGCGGAAGCAGCGACGGTGTCCCCCAGACGAGGCTCCCCGCCCCGGTCTGCTGCACGCTCGTCAGGGCTGTCCTGACCCGCTGCGCCTCGTCGGTGGTCACCCCGGCCAGTGCCACCGCCAGCGTGTCCAGGATGTTGTCCTTGACCCGGCCGACGACCTCGGCCGGGATCTCGTCGAACGACAGGCCGGCCCAGTGCGCGGCCAGGCCCTCCGTCAGCGACCCTTCGGTGTTCGCCATCACGCCCCGCCTACGCCTTGAGGTCCACGGTGAGCGACTTCACGAGCCACCGCCCGCCGGCCTGCCCGATCTCGGTGCCCTCCTCGACCACGACGGCGTTAGGGAAGTGCTCGACCAGGTAGGTGACGACCTCTTCCATCTCGACCTTCGCGAGCCCCTGTCCGAGGCAGTTGTGGCTGCCCGTGCTGAACGTCAGCGGCTGGTTGCGCTCACGTCCGAGCGCGAAGGTGGCCGGATTCTCGAAGCGCGCCGGGTCACGGTTGGCCGACCACACCGCCACGTGGACGTCCGAACCGGCAGGAACGACAGTGCCGTTCAGCTCCACGTCCTCGGTCGCGATCCTGCTCACGACCCCGGGCCGGGGGTACAGCCGAAGCACCTCGACGACCGCCGCCGGGATCAGCTTCGGATCCTCCACGAGCCGCTGCCAGATCTCCCGGTCGCGCAACAGAGTCCACACGACCAGACCTGTCTGGTGCGTGGTGTTGACCGAGCTCGCCTCGAGCATGGCGGCCGCTTCGTTGAAGAGCTCCTTCTCGGAGAGCTTGCCGGCGTCGTGCTGCGCGATCAGGAACGACAGCATGTCCTCGCCCAGGCCCTGCGCGCGCTTGCGCGCGACGAGATCCTCCAGGTAGGCGAACAACTCGTCGTACGCACCGACGATCACCGTTGTGAGGCTCGGGTCGCGGTTCAGCAGCGACAGCGTCCGCTCCGAGAGGCTCGCGACCTTGGGGGCGTCCTCGGCCGGCGCGCCGGCGAGGTGGCAGTAGACCCGCGCGGGGAGACGCCGGTCGATGGCACCGTGGAAGTCGACCGGCGCGGACGGGCCGAGGTCGGCGGCGAGGTCCTGGATGATCTGGCGCAGGGCGCCGCGGATGTTCTCAACCGTCGCCGGTCCCATGAACCGGGCCAGAGGCGTACGCAGCCGGAGGTGACGCGGGCCGTCAGCCATGAGCAGGCTGTGCGCGCGGAAGTCGTGCACAGGACCGTCGGTGATGCCGAAGTCCTCCATCAGCTTGAGGGCGGCGTTCTGGAACCGCTTGTCACGCAGCACGGAGGTCGCGAGCTCGAAGCTCAGAACGGTGTAGCCGGCCGAGCCCAGCGCGAGGGGTCCCTCGGCCAGGGCGCCGCCCGGGTGCGCGAGGGCATCCGGGGAGAACGGTTCGAAGTGCGGAAGTGTCGTGGTCATGAGCGTGAGATCGCCCCCAGCGGGCAGCAGAGGATGACTTCCTCCAGCTCGTCCGCACGACCGCCCTCGACTTCGGTGGTCAACTGCTCGAGCAGGCCGTTCTCACCGATCCGGAACACGTCCGGCATCAGTGCCGCACAGGTGCCGTTGGCGTCGCACCGGGCGAAATCCACTTTGACCTCGACCATCTCGAGGAACTCCTTTCTCGCGGAGCCCCACCGGTGAGTAGGTGTCGCCCAAGGGGGCTGGCTCCAGCTTTTCCTCAACACTGAGTCAAGCCGTGCTATTTGGCAAATATGAAAAGCTTTCCTTATCTATACGTCAAAAATATGGCAGTGACCGGGACTACTCACCACCGCCGGGCAGCGCATGGCGGCCGCTCTTTGCCGTGCCATGCGCCGCGCCACGGGACGCGCTTACGCGACCTGCGCACCTATCTCGTCGTAGCGCAATGACTTGCAACGCTCCATCACAGAGCGCACGGAGACAGGTTCTTGGCCTGTGATGTGCTTCACGTGGTGAGACATGATGGCTTGGTAGCCTTCAGCAATTGCCACTTCTGCCGATACCAATTCGTCACTGGCCCACATGTGCCCGTCTGCGCTCGGCGGCATGTCGGGGTCATAGGTCCGGGGAATCCCCACGGAATCGTAGAATGCGAGGCGCTCTTCGGCCGAGACCGGTGCGTACTTGATGGGGACGCGGTGGACTTCGCTACCGATCTCCGCGATGTCGTGGAAATTCAGCAACTCGCTGCCGGTGATCTCGTAGACAGCGCCGGCGTGCCGCTCGTTCTGCAGCAGGCACGTGACAGCGCTGCTGGCGACATCGCTCTTCGCGACCGGCGCGATGACCCCATCACCTGTCGCCTGCTTGAGCAGTCCGGTTTCCACCCCGGGCGCCAAAAGAACGTTGCTCACGATTTCGGAGTAGAGAGAGTTCCTGAGAATCGTGTACGTCAGACCGGACGCTCGCAGATCAAGCTCGGTCTGAAAGTGGTCCTGGGACGACAGAGCCGGATTGTTCGGCTGTACGCCTCCCACCGAGGTGTACACGATATGGCGGATGCCGGCCCGCTGCGCCGCAGAAATCGCATTCCGGTGCTCGGAAACTCTTCGCCCGAGGTTCAGTCCGCTGATCAGGAAGAGTATCTCCCCGCCGCTGTACGCGGCGTCCAGGGAACCGGCGTCCCGGTAGTCGCCCCGGCAGACGCGGAGCCGCTGTGTCTCGCCCCGGCGGAGCTTTTCCGGAGTGCGCGTCACAAGCGTCAGTTCGGCATCTGCATCCGTGGTCAGAAGCAGCTCAGTGACACGGTGCCCCAAGTCTCCCGAGGCCCCGCTGATGACAATGCGACCCATGGTGTGTCTCCTGTCGGTCTTTCATGAAACGTTCGCAGGGCACGTCAGCGCGCTGACGGAGTTGGCCTTGGGGTGCGAGGGCCTTCCCAGGGGCCCCTGGAAGAGACGCCGGCCACGGAATGCTGCGGCCGAGCGGCGTGGTCGGCCTCCCGTGGCGCGCACTGCCCCTGGGAAAGCCAGGGAGGCCTACGGCCTGGATACCTCCGGTCCGCGGGCTGTCACCCAGCGGTAGTGCTGTCCTCGTGGGCCGCATAGTGGACGACCCGGGGCCTGGCGACACAGTGTGGTGCGACTGCCTCGGCGATGGCTTTGGCCTGCGGGGTTCCGGGGAAGACCTTGGTGTGGTCCTCGAGCCGTTCCCAACCGACGCGCAGCAGGAAGGTGTCGGGGTGGTCGACGCTGCGCAGCAGTTCGGCGGATCGGCACCCGGGAGCCTCCAGCAGCAGATGCCGGGCCGTTGCGAAGTCCGCTTCGAGCCGGACGCCTGCCCCCGGGTGGACATGCAGTTCGGCGTGCTCGTAGATCATCCGTCCCCCTCGTCGCGTCCGGACGCCGTGTCCGAGGTACTCAGATCCAGGAAGCCGCCGCGCAGGAAGATCAGCGGGGGGTCGGTGGCGCGCAGTTCCAGTGACTCGACGCGGCCGACCACCTGGTAGTGATCGCCGATGAGGTCGACCTTGGCCCTCGTGCATTCCAGGGTGACGATCGCCTCGTCCAGGAGGGGCAAGCCGCGAGCCGACATGTGCCAGTCCACGTTGAGGAAGCGGTCCTCGCTGCGCCGGGAGAACGCCTTGCACAGCTCACTGTGGCCGTGGCCGAGGATGTTGACGCCGAAGCGGCTCGCCTCGTAGAGGCGCGGCCAGGTTTTGGAGGACCGGTCGACGAAGAAGGCGATGAGGGGCGGATCCAGCGACACCGAGGTGAAGGAGCCGACGGTCATTCCTACGGGCAGTCCGGACCTGGCGCTTGCGGTGACCACCGCCACACTGGTCGGGACGTGCCCGAGGGCGCGACGGTAGTCCGCGGCGTCGTCGGCGGCAGGGATGCCTTGCTGCGCGGTGAGGGCAGGCGTGGTCTCCATGGTCGTTGTCCTCACAGAGCGATCGTCGGTTCTTCGTTGCCCAGCAGCAGTCGGCCGTAGGCCTCCTTGCCGATCTCGGGGGTGACGAGGGCATGCCGGGCGGCGGCCTCGGAGTCCCGCCAGATGCGGTTCAGCACGTTGACTTCGGCGAAGGAACCGGCGCCGTTGGCGGTCAGCAGCGTGTCGATCGCGCCTGTGACCAGTTCGGCGACCACGCCGGTGTCATTGCGGATCCGGGCGCGGGTCTCCAGGTCGAGCATTCGGCGCTCGGCGGCGGCGCGGTCGATGTCGAGACACATCCGGTTCAGCGTCAGCTCGGCCAGGTGCAGCTTGGTGGCCGCATTGGCGACGCCGAGCTGGTGGGTGGGGGAGAGCCGCGCCTCCTGGTAGCTGGTGTAGGCCACCGGCTTCCGGGGCAGCTTGGCCCGGGTGATCTCCAGCGCGTGCCGGCCCAGACCGATCTGCGGTGCGACGAGAATGGCGGCGGCGACCGCGTTGAAGGCCATCGACGCCATCCGTTCATCGGTGTACGGCGTGGGATAGCGCCCCTCGAACATGTCCTTGACCGGCTGAACCCGGTGATCGGGCACGAAGTGGTCTTCGACCACGATGGTGTCGCTGCCCGTGCCCTTCATACCGGTGACGAACCAAGTCGGTTCGATCGTCCAGGCCTCCGCCGGGATCAGCGCCAGCGCCAGCTCGCCGCCTTCGATGGGAATGCCCAGAGACCCCCAGTCAGCGGCGAAGGAACCCGAGGCGTACGGCCAGCGGCCACTGACCAGGTAGCCGCCGTCGACCCGCTCCGACTTGCTGCCAGGGGAGAAGACGCCGCAGACCTTCGCCTTCGGATTCGCACCGAAGATGTCCTCTTGAGCCTGGGCGGAGGAAGTCGAGGCGAATCCCGTGCCGACGGTCGTCAGCGCGGCGATCCACCCGGTCGAGCCGTCACCACGGGCCACCTCCGCCACGGCGTCGACGGCGGTGCGCAGCGTCGCCCCGTGGCCGCCGTACCGCTTGGGCACGAGCAGACGGAAGATGTCCGCGTCCTCCAGCGCCTTGACCACTTCGGGGGCCACTCGACGCGCCTCGGAGCCTTGCGCGGCGTACTCACGGATCAGCGGGACCAGGCCGGTGGCGCGACCCACCAGCTCGGTGTCAGATGTGTCGAGATCCGAAACTGCGGCGCTGGACGACATTGTCATGGTGCCTCTCCCATAGAGCGACGTGGGCCGATGAAGGTCATGACCGACGTAACGGAGTGATGTCAGCCAGCATGCGTATCCGTTTCGAGGGGCGTAAAGACCAGGGACTTCACGAGAAGTTCGGGCCTGTGATGCATCAGACGCATGACGCCGCTCCCGCGCGCCCGGGTACCGAACTCGGCGTGACCTCGACGCCGACCAGGTGGAGGCGATGAGTCCGCTGTCCAGGTCGGCGCCGACGGACTCGGCTGACCGTGCGAACAGCTCCGGTGCCGGGTGCGGCACCGGAGCTGCCGACACGGCGGGGGCAGAGCGTGGATCCGGCCACGTCGGCCGCCAGAACCGGCATCATCCCTGGTCAGCGGCCATGACTGACCTCGGAACCGTTCGGTGCTTGCGGCGATTGCCGCGTAGCCTGAAGGATCAAGGAGTCGCCCAAAGCTTCGACTATGTTGAGACGAGTGCCCAACTCAACGGTTGCGGAACGAGCGTTCGGGCACGCGCCGACATTGTCCATGTTGTAGAGCGAGGGGTGCCATGTCCGAGCCGGCGGCATCGACCGCGGCGGTCGCCCGGCCTGCCAAGAGGCTCTCGGCAAGCCGTGAGCGGACCATCCTGCGAGCCGTCTACGAGATACTCGCCGAGTCCGGTTACCAGGGACTGCACTACGAGGCAGTGGCGACCCGCGCCAGGACGAGCAAGGCCACGCTGTACCGGCACTGGCCCACCAAGGCGGAACTGGTGACCACGGCCATGAGCTTGCGCCCGGCCGAAGACCTGCAGGTACCGGACACCGGCACGATGCGTGGCGACCTCCTGGCGTACCTCCAGTTGCTCGCCGAGTGGATGGGGGGCGAGCCAGGCGCCGTGATCAGCGGTCTCTTCGTCACCATGCGCAATGACGCTGAGCTCGCGGCGCTGCTGCGCTCCTTGCTGATCCCCGCCGTACCGCCCGTCCGGGCTGTCTGCGAGCGCGCAGAACGGCGTGGAGAACTCGCCCCGGGCCAGGACGTGCGATTCATCGACGAGCTCTGTGTGCCGGCCCTGTTCATGCGCCACGCCTTGCTCGGCCAGCCTCTGGATGCGGAGTTCGTCGAGTATCTGGTCGACGACGTTGCCATGCCGCTGCTGACCCGCGCCACGTGACGCGGACTGTCGTCCCGGTCGGCTCCGGCGGCCCTGCGGTACGGCTTCGTTCGGGTGCCGCCATGAGCTTGAGGTTCCGAGATGGCCGCATGTGTGGTCAGCCTGTGTCGGTGTGAGGTCTCAGGACTTCCTTGACGGTTTGTCGTCAGGAGATCCCTGACGGTCCTTCTGGGCGCTCATGCCTTTGACGTAGAGCCTGGTGACCGGTCCGAGGTTCTTGCGGGGGCGGACAGCAAGTTCGTCCTCTCCGTGCAGGATCCGGTAGTAGGTGGCCTTGATGACGACGGTGACGACCTTCCCCGCATGCCGCGGGCCGAGCTTGATGAACTGGCCGTTGATCATGAAGCGGCCGCTCGCATGCACCTTGCGCTGAGCCCGGATGGAGCCGGTGGGCAGGGGCGGAGGCGGCAGCGGTGACGTCGCCGTCCGAGCCCCGTCGATCTGCCCCAGGCGGTCGGCTGGAACGGGTTCCTCGCCGCACGCGACCTTGGCGGCCAGCGCCGGTGAGCGCGGAGCGCGCCGCCGCAGTTTCGGGGAACACCGGGCAGTCGCATGCGGCCCCGGTGTTGATCGCTCATCTCGCGTTCACCGAGATCAGGGTTCATCCTTGGCAACGGCTTCGCCGGTCAGCCTCGACTCACTGGAACGTCGGCATGACTTCCTTGATGAACAGCTCCAGGGACTTGCGCTTCTCCTCGTGCGACATGCTGTTGTCGATCCAGAAGCTGTACTCGTCGACGCCGAGTGCCTCATAGGAGTGCAGCCGCTCGATGACCTCGGCCGGGGTGCCGATCATCGCGGTCCTGTGCAGTGCCTCCGGCTGGAACTCCGGCCGACCTTCGAACTTCGACTCCGGGCTGGGTGGCAGGAACCCGTTCTGCGGGGTGGTCTTGTTGCCGAACCAGGCGTCGAAGGTGCGGTAGTAGCGGTTGATCGCCTCCGCGGCCGGGCGCCAGCCGTCGAGGTCGTCAGGGGAGTGGACATGTGTGTGCCGCAGCACCATCAGGTCCGGACGGGGGACCTCTGGATGGTTCGCCACGGCGGTGTCGAACTTCTGCTTGAGGTCGGCGACTTCCTCGTCGCCCTTCATCAGCGGGGTGACCATGACGTTGCAGCCCTGGGCCACCGCGAAGTCGTGGGAGGCGGGGTCGCGGGCGGCGATCCACATGGGCGGGGTGGGCCGCTGCACCGGTTTGGGGACGCTGGTCGATGTCGGGAACTGCCAGATCTCGCCGTCGTGGGCGTAGTCGCCTTGCCAGAGCGCCCGGACGGCGGGCACGAGTTCACGCAGGTGCTTTCCGCCGTCGGCGGCGGGCACTCCGTCTGCCATCCGGTCGAACTCGAACTGGTAGGCACCGCGGGCGAGTCCGACCTCCATGCGGCCGTTGCTGATGACGTCGAGCAGCGCGCATTCGCCGGCGACTCTGAGCGGGTTCCAGAACGGGGCGATGATGGTCCCGGCGCCCAGGCGGATGGTCGAGGTCTTCGCGGCCAGATGGGCGAGCAGTGGCATCGGGCTGGGGGAGATCGTGTACTCCATGGCGTGGTGTTCGCCGATCCACACGGTGCTGAATCCTCCGGCCTCGGCCATCAGGGTCAGCTCGGAGAGGTTCTCGAAGAGCTGGCGGTGGCTGACCTCCTCGTCCCAGCGCTCCATGTGCACGAACAACGAAAACCTCATGACTGCTCCTCCGTTTCTGCTGTGGCGGCGTCCATCTCGGTGAGGGTGACGTCACCGGTGGCCCAGTGCGTCCGGGGGACCTCGTGGACGACGACGCGGATGTACTCGGGCCGGGTGTTGACGGTGCGCAGGACCGCGGCGTGGACCTCGTGGATCAAGTCCCGGATCTGCGCCGGAGTGCGGCCCTCGGCGAGGGTGATGGCGATCTGTGGCATGTCGGTCAGCTCCGCATGGTGAACGGGTCGGCCACAGGCTCCTCGCTCGTGTTGATCCAGACGCTCTTGAGCCGTGTGTACTCCAGAATCGTCTCGGTGCCGTGCTCCACGCCGACGCCGCTGGTCTTGAAGCCCTGGCGCGGGGACATCGGGGACATGGCCCGGTAGGTGTTGACCCACACGGTCCCGGCGTCCAGGCGCGCCGCCATCCGGTGCGCCCGTGCGAGGTTCGTCGTCCACACGCCGGCCGCGAGTCCGTAGTCGGTGTCGTTCGCCAGACGTACCACCTCGTCCTCGGTGTCGAACGGCATGATCGCCACGACGGGGCCGAAGATCTCCTCGCGTACGACGCGCATGCTGTTGTCGACGTCCACGAGGACGGTCGGCTCGTAGAACCAGCCGCCGAGGCCGCCGTCCGTGGCCCGGCCGCCGGTCAGCACCCGGGCGCCTTCGTCGCGCCCGAGGTCGACGTACCCGGCCACCTTGTCGCGCTGGCCTTCGAAGGCCAGCGGGCCGAGTTCGGTCTTCTCGTCCAACGGGTCACCGATGACGATGGTCCTGGCGCGTTCCGAGACCCGCTCGAGGACCTCGTCGTAGACGGACCTGTGCGCGAACACCCGGCTGCCGGCGATGCAGGTCTGCCCGGCGGCGGCGAAGATGCCGGCGACGATGCCCATCGCGGCGTTCGGGATGTTCGCGTCCTCGAAGACGATGTTGGGCGACTTGCCGCCGAGTTCGAGCGTGGAGCCGATGAACCGGGCGGCGGTTGCGGCGGCGATGCGCGCTCCGGTGGCGGTGCTGCCGGTGAAGGAGACTTTCGCGAGGTCGCCGTGGTCGACCAGGGCCTGCCCGGCCTCGGGGCCGAACCCGGTGACGACGTTCACCGCACCCGGCGGGAAGCCTGCCTCCAGTGCCAGCTCGGCGAGCCTGAGCACTGTCGCCGAGGTGTGTTCCGAGGGCTTGATCACGACCGTGTTGCCGGCGCAGAGCGCGGGCGCCAGTTTGCTGCTGGTCAGCGTCAGCGGGGAGTTCCAAGGGGTGATCGCGCCGACCACGCCCAGGGGCTCGCGGGCCGTGTAGTTGAGCATCTGGCGGTCGGAGGTGGGGATGAAGTCGCCGTGGATCTTGTCGGCCAGGCCCGCGTAGTAATAGTAGTACTCGGGCAGCGTCGCGAGCTGGCCGCGCATCTCGCGCAGCAACTTGCCGTTGTCCTGCGTCTCCATGCGGGCGAGATCTTCGGCGTTCTCGGCGATCAGGTCACCCAGGCGCCGCAGCAGGTGGCCACGCCGCGTCTGGCTGAGGTCGCGCCAGCGCGGGTCCTCGAACGCCTTCCGGGCGGCGGCCACCGCTTTGTCGATGTCGGCGGCGTTGCCGCGGGCGGCCCGGTACAGGACCTCGCGCGTGGCCGGGTTGGCGCTCTCGAAGTACTCGCCCGACGCGGGCTCGGCCCATGTCCCGCCGATGAAGTGCTGCGACGTGGTGAGGTCAGACATGTGCGCACTCTCCGATGAAGGTGGTGAGGCAGTCGACGAATGCCTCGGGGCGCTCGACGGGCAGCATGTGACGCGCCCCGGGGATGATCTCCGCTCGGCAGTCGGGGAGCGCCGCGGCGAGCCGGTGGGTCATCGCGGGGGTGGACCCGGGATCGTTCGCCCCCGTCACCGCCAGCGCGTGTACGGCGATGGCGGGCAGGTCCGGTGCGAGGTCGGCGTCGGCCGTGGCGAACACGCGATAGCAGTCGAGGAAGGACCCGATGTCGTTGGCGAGCAGCGTGGCCTCGGTGCGGGCCACCCGGTCGGGGGCGACGCCGGTGCCGGCGTACCACCGCTTCAGGGACGCGGCGGCGCTCGCCGTGAAGTCGGCCTCCGCGGTGCGCAGCCGGTCGCGTACGGACGCGCGCTCGTCGTCCGTACGCGCGCACACCGAACTGACCGAGACCAGCGTGGACACCAGCTCCGGTCGGTGCAGCGCCACATGCTGGGCGACGAGTGCCCCGAGCGAGAACCCGACCAGGTGAGAGCCCGCCGGGATCTCGGCGACCACCCCGTCGGCGAGTTCTGCGAGGGTCACCCCGTCGCGCACCGGCGGGCGGCTGCCGTGGCCCGGCAGGTCGGGGGTGATGACGGTGAAGCGGTCGGCCAGGAGCGCGGCGGCGGGCTCCCACATGGTGTGGTCGAGCCCGACGCCGTGCAGCAGCACCACGGTCGGCTTGCGCATGATCGGCTTGCCTACTGCTCGGTCGAGAGCGGCGCCAGGCGCTGCTGGGGGCGCCCCTGGGCGGCGGCGGCGAGCGCGATGACGATCTCGTTCGGGTGCGGGGCGTCGCTCAGCCTGACCTCGACGGTCTGGTGGTGCGAGCGGATCGTGGCGTCGGTGATGTGCTTCAGCGGAATGTCGAAGACCACACCGGCGGGCCCGCGCTTCTCGACCGCGGGCAGCAGGGTGGTGGCGTTCGCGGCCTTGCGGAAGTGGTCGCCGAACTTGAGCGTGTGGATCAGTGCCGAGCCGTGCTCGGTCTCGCCGTCCAGGCCCACGATGGCCGCCTTGCCGTACGCCTCGGCGGGAGCGTCGAGCGCGTCGAGCACGGCCGGAGCCAGCAGGGCGCCGAGGTCGGAGGCGTTGGCGTCGATGCCGGGATGAAGGTCCTCGACGAAGCCCTGACCGGCCCAGGGATTCTCGATGACCGCCGCGACGACGGCGATACGGGCGGGGCGGGCGAGTGCGCGGCCGCCTTCGGTGCGGATCTCCTCGACGACGGTCACGATCTTGCGGACGTTCATGAGGGAACAGCCTCCAGGGTTTCGGTGGTGACCACCGGGTCGGTCATGCGGTCCCCGATACGGGGGTGCGGGCGCGGCCCCGTCGACGCGGCAGCGACGACGACGATCTCGTCCGCGCGCGGGGCGTCGGAGACGCGGGCACTGATGGTCTGGTAGTGGCTGCGCGTCGAGGCGTGTGTCTTGTGCCAGAGCGGCACGACCAGCGTCTCACCCGCCTCGGCCCGCGTGTCGGCGAAGCAGATGATCGACTCGCCCTGGAGGAACTCCCTCACCAGGTTGCCGAAGTACGGGGTGTGGATGAGGGCCCCGGCGTGCTCGATCTCGCCGGCCGCGCCGACGATGGCGGCCTTGCCGAATGCTTCGATCTCGGCCGCGCCGCCCAGGGAGGCGATGAGCCGATCGGTCAGCAGCCTGGCGAGCACCGGGCCTATGCGAGCCTGCTCCCCGGACAGATCGGCCGAGGGGCCGGTGCCTGTCCACGGGTTCCGTATGACCGCGGCGACGCTGGCTCGCCGTGCCGGCTGCGCGGGTGCCTCGCCCGCCTCGGTCAGGACGACGTCGCGGTAGACCACGAGCTTGCGGAGACCGATGCCCTCGTCGGGCTCATCCATGCACTCTTGCATGGCACAGGACGATAGGTGTGTCTCTCGGGTCGGTCAAGTAGTTGAGCGCCAAGGGCTCCGGGTGGTCCGTCAGCTCTCCCATCAGGACAGGTAACAGGCTATTAACCTGCGGCTATTAGGGATGCATAAAGACGGAACACGATTCCGTGCCCCGAACGCTTGACGCTCCATCTGTGCCGTGCCTTACTGCTGCTTGTATGCCAGACCAGGCGGCCATCGAGCCCCGAACCCCAGGAGTTCCAATGTCCACTCACCTTGGAACGGGCGCGGAAACCACGCCCACGACGCCGTCGGGGAGCAGCGGTGAAAACGCCATGGATGGCACCGGCGCCGACCCTGACGGCGGCGGCAGACTCGGCTCCGTTTTCTGGACCTCGATCGGGATCTCCGCGGTCTTCGTGACCTGGGCGGTGCTCTTCACGGACAACCTGAACAAGGTCACGAACGACTCGTTGAACTGGGTGACGTCCACGTTCGGCTGGTCCTACCTGGTGATCACGCTCGCCATTCTGATCTTCCTGGTGTTCCTGGCCTTCAGCCCCGCCGGCGACCTCCGCCTGGGGAAGGACGACGACCGCCCCGAGTTCTCGACCCTCACCTGGTTCGCCATGATCCTCAGCGCGGTCATGGGCATCGGACTCGTCTCGTACGGGGTCGCCGAACCGATCTCCCACCTGGCGTCGCCGCCGCACGGCCTCGCCGAGCCGAACACCCCGGCGGCAGCGGTCCGCGCCCTCCAGTACTCCTACTTCGACTGGGGTCTGCAGGCCTGGGCGGTCTTCGCCGTCTTCGGTCTGGCCATCGCCTACTCGACCCACCGCAAGGGCCGGCGCACCCTGGTGAGCCAGCTGTTCGTACCGCTGCTCGGTGACCGGGTGAACGGGCCGATCGGCAAGACCATCGACGTACTCGCCGTGTTCGCGACCCTCTTCGGCACCACGACCTCGCTCGGCCTCGGCGCCCTCCAGGTCAACAACGGCCTCGGCAGGCTGTGGGGGATGCCGGTCAACAACGTGAGCCAGGTGCTCATCATCGCCGCCGTCACCTCGGTCTTCACGCTCTCGGCGGTGACCGGGGTCAGCAAGGGCATCAAGTTCCTGAGCCAGGGCAGCACCCTGCTGGCGATCGGGCTCTTCGTCTTCATGCTGGTCGTCGGCCCGACCGTGTTCATCGCGAACCTGTACACCGAGTCCGTCGGCCAGTGGGCCACCGACTTCTTCCGGATGAGCCTGCAGGGCACCGCGTTCGGCGGGCTCGAATGGATGCAGTGGTGGACCTACTTCATGATGGCCTGGTGGGTCTCCTGGGGCGCCTTCGTCGGCGTCTTCCTGGCCCGTATCTCCCGTGGCCGTACCATCCGCGGCTTCATCACGGGCGTCCTGGTCGTCCCCAGCGTGGTCTTCTTCACCTGGTTCACGGTCTTCGGCGGCAGCGCGATCCACATCGACATGTACGAGGGCGGCGACATCGCCAAGCAGACCGCGGCCGACATCAACAGCGCGTTCTTCGCGACCCTCGACCACTATCCGATCGCCAGTGTCACCTCGGTGATCGCGATCATCCTGGTCGTGATGTTCTTCGTCGCCGGTGCCGACGCCAACACCTACGTGCTGTCGATGATGACCTCGAACGGCTCGCTCACCCCGCGTCGCCCGGTGCTTGTCCTCTGGGGCGTCCTCACCGGTGTCACCGCCGTCGTCCTGATGCTCGCCGGGGGACTGAACGCCCTGCAGAACACCGTCATCGTGACGTCCCTGCCGTTCCTCGTGATCATCGCCGGTCTGGCGGTGTCCTTCTGGATGGAGCTGCGCGCCGACAGACACGCGTTGCGCGCGGAAGCAGCTCCGTCAGCGGACGGCAAGGAGAAGGTCGATGTCGCGCTCTGACTCCGGCTCGGGCTCCGGCGCCCGTCGCGCGCTCATCGAGAAGGCGTGGGAAGCGGCTTGGGGCCACGGTGACGTCGACGCCCTCGACACGCTGCTGAGCCCGGCCTATCTCCGCCACGGCGGCGACCCGCACCCTCAGGACCTGAACGCCCTCAAGGCCGCGATCGTCTCGACCCGGGTGGCCTTCCCGGACCTGGTCACGACCGTCGACGACATCGTGGTCGAGGGCGAGCGGGCCGCGATCCGCTGGCACAGCAGCGGCACCCAGACGAACTCGTTCCTCGGCGTCCCGCCCACCAGGCGGTACGTCGAGGTCAGCGGCGCCACCTTCTCCCGCTTCGAGGGGGACCGCATCGTCGAGGAGCACGTGACCTGGGATCCCCGGGCGCTGCTCTCGGCGCTGGGCGTCATCCGGGTGGGACAGGACTGACGGACGGGACAAGACTGACGTTCACCAATGACTAGGAGTGGTTCCATGGCCCCGCTCGCCTCGAAGCCCGACCTCGATGTGATGAAGCAGGTCAACCGGCAGTTCGTCACCGGTGTCACGGTCGTGACCGCGATGGACGGGGAGACCCCCAGAGGGCTGGCCGTCAACGCGTTCTCCAGCATCTCGCTCGACCCCGCCACCGTGATGGTGTGCGTCCAGCGCACCTCGACCACCCACGACTGTCTGTTCCGGGCGAACCATCTCGCGATCAACATCCTTTCCACGGACCAGCTCGACGTCGTCGGTACGTTCGCGGGCAAGGCCGACGACAAGTTCCGGGAGGTGGAGTGGGAGAGCGGCCCGTACGGCAGCCCGCTGATCGCCCGGAGCAGCGCGCGGATGGAGGTCGAGATCCGCGAGCGGCTCCAGGCCAGCACCCACACCGTGTTCATCTGCCGCGTGGTGCACGCGGCGGTCGCGGACAGCCCTCCGATGGTCTACAGCGCGGGTAAGTTCTTCGACGGCGGCGCGCTGGCACCGCTGGGATGACCGGCGGTCGGCTGGGGAGACGGAGGAGGGTTCGGTGAATCGCGCACAGAGCGAACCGAAGAACGGGTCGATGCAGGCCAGGGTGATTTCCGAGATGCGCGAGCGGATCATCAAGGGAGACATCGAGCCCGGCGCCCCGCTCTCGGAACTCGCCCTCGCGGACGAGTTCGGCGTCAGCCGTACGCCGGTGCGCGAAGCCCTCAAGCAGTTGCAGACCGAAGGGCTGGTGGAGATCCGGCCCCGCGTCGGGACGTTCGTCTCCATCCCCTCCCGTCGCGAGATCACCGAACTCTTCGAGATGAAGGAACTCATCGAGGGCGCCGCCGCCCGTCTCCTCGCCCGGCGTGGCCGCGTCGCGGAGATCGACCTGCTCGAACGCAATCTGCGCGAGGCCGACGCAGCGGTGGCCCGGGACGACCGGGAGCGGTACGCCGAGCTGGTCCAGGAGTTCCACGACCTGCTCATCACCGGTGGCGACAACAGCAAGCTGGAAGCCCACTACCGCATGCTGATGAACCAACTCGCCTACTACTCACGGCTCGTGCACACCTCGCTGAGCCGGCCGGGCCGTGCCCTGCAGTCGGACCGCGAACACCATGTCGTACTGGAACTGATCCTGGAGAAGGACGGCGACAGCGCCGAGCAGGTGATGCGTGAGCACGTCCGGGCCAGTCGGCGCGCACTGCTGGCGGGGCTGCCCATCGGCGGCTCGAACGGCACGTTCGGCATGGCAGGCGCCTGATACCAGGCTTACCCGTTCATTGCGCCGCGAGTGCCCGCAGGCAGTGGTGCCTGTGGCGGGGGCCCGTGCCCTTCCGGTGCTCCGGCTTCTACACCGGGTCTTGGGGGGCTCCGGGCCGGCGTCCAGTGAGGAGCCGGTTGATCACGCGGGTGAGGTCGCGGCGACGGCCAGTGAGGATCTTGATCTCGGCGACCAGTTCCTCGCCGGGCCGCAGGGGGTGCAGATCCCGGCGGATTCGGGCCTGGTCGGCGATGATCGCGGCGTCTTCGGCGTCGGTCTTGCCTTCGCCCCGGTAGCCCTCGGAGGCGCGGCTGACAGCTCGGCCGGGGATATGGAGCGTGTGCCGGCTGTGATTGAGAAGCAGATCGATCAGCAGGGCGGCGCCGCCGTCGGCCAGGAGCTTCAGCAGCTCCGCCTTGTCGTTGGCTACCCGCCGCGACAACAGCCGCTTGCCGGTGTCATCGATCACCACGCAGTGGTGGTGGGTCCTGCCGGCGTCGATGCCGGCCCAGATCGCTGTCACGTGCTTTTCCACGGGTCGTTCGTTCACCTGCACCACAGACGACCTCGCTGGCGAGTCCCTGCTCGGCGATCGGATCGGGATTCCTGATCAGCAGCGAAGTCGTCGGGGGGTGTCGGGCGGCGAATCGTGGGAAGCCACGGACGGCAGACCACTGAAAGCCACACCCGACACCCCTGGGTGAGCCAACCTGCGAATGGCTCGCTCATCCCGATCAATAAGGCAGACCACTGACAGGGTTCGGAAAGATTCGTCTAGAGCGTCGGAGACGAGGCGACGGCGGGCGCTGGATCGGCGGCCACGGGGTGGAGGAGGTCGTAGGCGCTCTCGGCGTGCAGGTGGACGTCCACGCCGCCCGCCTCGACTTCGGGGCGGACGCGCAGGCCCATGGTCTTGTCGAGGGCCTTGGCGATGAGCCAGGTGACGCAGAAGGAGTACAGCAGTACGGCGAAGGCACCCACCGCCTGCTTGCCGAGGAGGCCGAGACCACCGCCGTAGAGCAGGCCGTCGACGCCGTTCGGGGCGTCGGAGGTGGCGAGGATGCCGACGAGCAGCGTGCCGGTGAGGCCGCCGACCAGGTGGATGCCGACGACGTCGAGGGAGTCGTCGTAGCCGAACTTGTACTTGAGGCCTACGGCGAGGGCGCAGACCGCTCCGCCGATCGCACCGAGGGCGAGCGCGCCGAGCGGGGAGACCGCGCCGCAGGACGGGGTGATGACGACCAGGCCGGCGATCGCGCCGGACGCGGCGCCGAGACTGGTGGCGTGGCCGTCGCGGAGCTTCTCGACGAGGAGCCAGCCGAGCATCGCCGAGCAGGTCGCGGTGAAGGTGTTGAGGACGACGACGGACGCCGCGTTGGACGCGGTGAGCGCGGAGCCGCCGTTGAAGCCGAACCAGCCGAACCACAGCAGGCCCGCGCCGAGCATCACCAGGGGCAGGTTGTGGGGCTTCTCCGCGCCGCCCTTCTTCTTCCAGCCGATGCGCTTGCCGAGGACGAGGATCACGGCGAGGGCCGCCGCACCCGAGTTGATGTGTACGGCCGTGCCGCCCGCGTAGTCGATCGCGCCGAGCTTGTTGACGATCCAGCCGCCGACGACGTTGTCGCCGTCGAACGCGAACACCCAGTGCGCGACGGGGAGATACACCAGGGTGACCCAGATTCCGGTGAAGGCCATCCAGGCCCCGAACTTGATGCGGTCCGAGATCGCGCCGCAGATCAGGGCGGCGGTCAGGGCCGCGAACAGCGCTTGGAAGGCGGCGAAGACCGAGAGCGGGATGACGGCCTTCGGGTCGTCGTTGATGATGCCGCTCATGCCGAAGTACTCGGTGACGTCACCGAGGATCCCGGCACCGCCGATCGAGTCGCCGAACGCGGCCGAGTAACCGTAGACGACCCAGATACAGCCGACCAGGGCCACGGCCCCGAAGGTCATCATGATCATGTTGAGGACGCTCTTGGCGGCGACCATGCCGCCGTAGAAGAGCGCGAGGCCCGGCACCATCAGGCAGACGAGTGCCGTGCTCGCGAGCATCCAGGCGGTACTTCCGGTGTCCATGCGCACGCTCCGCGGAGTGGTTCGGTGGGTTCCACAGACAGCGAGCCCACTGAAGGAAACGAAGTTTCACCGCAGTAGACCGGTCGGGTGTTACGGACGCTCAAGCGCCGAATTAAGGGCGAGTTTCGGTCACTGCCCAGGCCGGCCGGTCCAGCCGGAACCGGGGGAGCGGCTCGGCCCGGCCCGTGGCCAGATCGGCGGCCATCGCCCCGATCAGCGGGGCGAACCCGGCGCCGTGCCCCGAGCAGGGCGACACGATGACCAGGGGGCTGTGGCGGTCGAGGACGAAGTCGGAATCCACCACGAGCACCCGGGCCGCGCTGCCGGACAGGAGGTGGTCGACCTCCTCGGCACCCTGGTGAGTCGCTCCACCTCGACGGCGAAGGCGCTCACGGCCCCCCACCCACCTCATCGAGGTTCCTGTCCGATTCCTTTCTGTCGTCGCCTTCCCAGACGCAACCGTGTAGCTGTGATCACCGCTCGCCCGTTCGTCGGCGTCACAGTGGCCCCCGTCCGCAGCATGATGAGGGTGCGGTCGGTGAGGACGCGTCCCAGGTCGGGACGGTGCAAGCCTGGGCCGAAGGCAGTGAAGCCGAGCCAGGGAGGCGGCGCGGCTCGGCGCAGCAGATCGCGTCTCACCGGAAGACACACCTCCGGCGACCGGCAACGGGCGGCTCCTATGACGTCATCCCACGCTTGACCCCATGCGCTGGTTGATCTCGGCGGTAAGGGCAGGGAGGACGGTGTGGAGGTCGCCCACGACACCGACGTCGACGAGCTCGAAGATCGGCGCCTGCTCGTCCTTGTTGACGGCAACGACGGTCTTCGAGGTCTGCATGCCCGCGCGGTCTTGCCGGTCTGGCCGACCTGGAAGATGTGCGGCATCCAGCCCGAGTCGACGGCGGCACGCGAGGCGCCGACCGCGGCACTCAGCGCGTCGGCGAGGTTCTCGACGGGTGTGAAGCCGCCACCGGTGCCGCGGCCGCCAAAGACCACGATCGCGGCCTCGGTCAGCTCGGGACGACCCGCCACCGTCAACCCGAACTCCGCCGTGCCCAAAGGAGGCCGCCGGCGCCGGCACGCCGACCTCGGCCGGCACCGGCGAGGTGGCGACCGCGTCCGAGCCGGCGATCGCGTCGTCACAGACCAGCACGGCCTTGTCGGCGCCCATCCGCAGGGCATTGCGGACCGCGGCCTCCGCGTCGGCCGGGCCGACGGCCAGGGCGGTGACCTCGACATCCTCGTCCTCGCGCTCCTCCTTGAGACTCTAAGAAGAACAGATCGTCGCCTGCCTGCCGAAGGCCATCCACTGGCCGCGAACGAGCTCGTCAGCGCCGAGGACCTGGCACGCGAACCGCTGATCTTCTTCCCCGCCAGCGGCATGACCGGCTTTGTGGCGGAGATCAGGCCGCCGCACCACGGACGCTCACCCCGGCCGCGCGGTTGTTCCGGCAGTCACTCTTCGAGGCGGCGGCCGCCGTGTCCGCACCTTCATCGGCCTCGGCGGCCTGACAACTGCAGTGGGGGCGGCTCCCGTTTCGGTACAAGCCGGCCGAACCGCGGTCACTGGCAGTGGACGCTGTGACGTTAGGGTGTACTTATGGGAGAAGATACGAACGCGCTGCTGCGCAACGTCGGCACGGCACGCGACCGCCCTGCCGACGAGCCGATCGAGACGCTCGAACTCGAGGCAGCGATCGCCCGCAACGTGCGTGAACTGCGCCATCAGCGCGGGCTTTCCGTCACCGACCTGGCGGCCAAGGTCGGTATCTCCAAAGCGATGCTTTCCAAGATCGAGAACGCCCAGACCTCGTGCAGCCTCAGCACGCTCTCCCTGCTGGCCAAAGGCCTCGACATTCCAGTGACCTCACTGTTCCGCGGAGCTGACTCCGAGCGCCCGGCCTCCTATGTGAAGGCCGGGCGAGGCACACCGATCGTTCGCAGCGGCAGCCAGGTGGGGCATGACTACAAGCTCCTCGGATCCCTTCGCGGTGAGCACAAGCGCCTCGAGTGCCTGCTCGTGACTCTCACCGCGAACAGCCAGACCCATCCGCTCTTCCAGCACCCCGGCACCGAGTTCATCTACATGCTGGACGGCACGATGGACTATGGCCACGGACGCAGTGTCTACCGCCTCAAGCCGGGCGACACCCTGATCCTCGACGGCGAGGGAGCCCACGGCCCCGTCGAACTGGTGGACCTGCCGATCCGCTTCCTCTCCGTGATCGCTTTCCCTGACGGCACCAACTGAGGCCGTCGTCCAGGTCGCTGCGGAAGGCAGGAACCTCAGCCCCGCAGAGACGGTTCGAGGCTCCTGCCGTCGCGGGGCAGACGGGAATGTGACGACAGGGCCTGGAACGAGTCGCGTTCGGCGCCGATGGTGGTGTCTTCGCCGTGTCCGGTGTGGACGACGGTCTCCTCGGGGAGGGTGAAGAGGGCCGTGCGGATGGAGTCCCGGGGGTCATCTCTGGGTGGCATCGCGGGTGTTGAAGCAGTACGTGGGCTCGCCGCGGCGGAACGCCCGGCCCTCCCCGCCCTTCGGCTGCGCCTCCGTCTCACCGGCAGTGCAGTGTCTCCAGGCTGTCGGCGAGCGCCGCGGCGCCGATCTCGGCGTCGGCGTCCTCCACCTGCTCGGCGGGGGCGTGCGAGACGCCCGTGGGGTTGCGTACGAAGAGCATCGCGGTCGGCACGTGGTCCTTGAGGACGCCGGCGTCGTGGCCGGCGCCGGTGCCCAGCTGCGGCGCCGCGTCGAGCACGTCCGCGAGCCGGTCCCGCAGCCGTGGGTCGAAGTCGACGGTGGAGCTGAAGGACTCCTCGGTCATCTCCGCGGTGCAGCCCTCCTCCGTGGCGAGCTTGCGCGCGGCCCGCCCGACCTGGTCGACGAGGTGACGGGTGACGGCATCGTCGGGATGCCGTACATCGAGCCAGAGGTCCACCCGGGAGGCGATGACGTTGGTGCCACCGGGCACGGGCACGAGCCGGCCGACGGTGGCCCGGGCATCCGGGACGGCGCGGGCGAGGCGCCGCACCTCGGTCACCAGCAGTGCCGCGGCCACCATGGGGTCACGCCGGTCGGCCATGACGGTGGTGCCGGCGTGGTTGCCCTCGCCGGACACGGCGATGCGCCAGCGTCCGTGCCCGAGGATCGAGGAGGCGACCGCCACCGGCCGTTCCAGGTCGACGAGGCCGCGCCCCTGTTCGACGTGCAGCTCGACGAACGTGCCGATCCGCGCCAGCGTCTCGGTGTCGGGGCCGAGGTGTGCGGGGTCCAGGCCGGTACGCCGGGCCGCCTCGGCGAACGTGACGCCGTCGGCGTCGGTCAGCGACCGGGCCCGGTCGGGGTCGACCGCGCCCGTCAGGAGCCGTGACCCGAGGCAGGCCACGCCGAAGCGGGAGCCCTCCTCCTCGGGGAAGACGGCGATCGCGCGCCGCCCGGCGACACCGCGGGCGGCGAGTTGGTCGAAGGCGACCAGCGCCGAGGCCACGCCGAGGGGGCCGTCGTACGCGCCGCCGCCCGGGACGGAGTCGAGGTGGCTGCCGGTCACGACGGCCCCGTCCCCGACGCCGCCGTGCCAGGCCCAGAGGATGCCGTTGCGGTCGGTTTCGACGTCGAGCCCGCGCTTTTGCGCGTGGGCGACGAACCATGAGCGCAGGTCGAGTTCGGCACCGGAGTAGACAGACCGGGTGTAGCCGCCGCGCTGGGGGTCCGTGCCGACGTCGGCGATTTCGGCGAGCAGGGAGGAGACGGTGTCAGTCATCGGGTTCCTTGAAGAGTCGTACGTCGGCGGCCAGCTCGTCCAGTCGGACGGTGGCGTCGGCCGGGTGGCGAGGGGCGGTGGCAGGCCGGAGGATCACCTCCGCCCGGCACGCGCCCCGTCGCGTCATCACGTTGAGTGCCCGGGTGGGCGTGTCGAGGGCCAGCGTGACCGGTGCCTCGCCGGGGAACCGCGCCTGGTCGCCGGCCGCGAGCCGCTGCTGCCGCCCGTCGACCGTCAGCCGCAGGGGGCCGAGCGCGATGAAGAGGCGATCGAGCCCCGGGAACGTCGAGAACGGCGCGTCGCGGTCGAGATCGGCCACGCTGATGCGCCACAGGACCCGGCCGGACGCGTCTGTCCCGGTCGCGAGCTCCCGGGTGGCTCCGGCACCGTTGCGCCAGGGGGTCGGGGCAACCCGGGAGGGGTCGAGCATCCCGGTCACGTCACCTCATCTCGCCGGCACCGGCATAGGGGTGCAGGCTGTTCAGAGGTTTGCCTTCGGCGAACCGTTCGAGGCGGAAGTCCGAGGCGGGGATGTCGGGGTCGGTGCTGTCGCCCTCGAACACCAGGTCGGCGACGAGGTCGCCCACGGCCGGGCTGATCTTGAAGCCATGGCCGGCGAAGCCGGCGGAGAGGATCAGGCCGTCGACGCCTGCGACCGGGGCGATCACGGGGTTCCAGTCCGGCGGGACGTCGTACACGCCGGCGTAGGTGTGGGTGACCGACGGGTCGGGGAAGCCCGGGAAGCGGTGCATCACCTTCTCCGCATACCTCTCGATACTGGCCTCGCCGGCGATGTTGGAGTAGTTGTCGGGGTCGACGAACTTCTTCTGGAAGTCGGCGTGGTCGCTGTTGCCGACGAGGAACTGGCCCGCACCCTCCAGCCGGCAGTACTGCAGGCTCACCAGGTCGGAGACGACCGGGAGGTTCGGCAGCGGCTCGCCGGCATCGACGATGAGGAGCTCCGAGCGGTAGGCCTCGATCGGGACGTCGATCCCGAGGTCGGCGAGCAGCTTCGCCGACCACCAGCCCGAGGCGACGACGACCAGATCGGCATCGACCACCTCACCGCCGTCGAGCAGGACACCCGTCACCTTGTCGCCCGCGGTGAGGATGCGGGCGACGGGGGTGTTCTGCCGGATGCGCGCGCCTTGGTCACGGGCCACCTGCCCGTAGTGCAGGGCGAGTTGGGTGGCGTCCGCGAACCCGCCACGCGGTTCGTACGACGCCAGCGCGATGTCGCCGACCTCCATCATCGGCCACAGCCCGGCCAGCCGGTCGTTGTCGATGAGGTCGACGTCGATGCCGAGGCCCTGGTGCATGGCGGTGTTGGCCCTGAGCGGCTCGGCGTTCTCCTCGCCGACGACGACGGTGTAGCCGACCTGGCGGAAGCCGACCCGGTCGCCGAGCTCCTCGAAGACCGGGATGCTCCGCCACGCCATCGCGGCGATCGAGGGCACGCCGTAGTGTGCGCGCACGATCCCGCTGGACTTGCCGGTGCCGCCGCCGGCGAGCTGGTGCCGCTCCAGGACGAGCACGTCGGTGAGTCCGCGCTGCGTCAGTGCCCGGGCGATCGAGAGTCCGATCAGGCCGCCTCCGACGACCACTGCCTTCGTCGCCATCAGAACCCCTGTCCCGGGATCCAGGAGGTACCGGCGAGCGGGACGCGGGCCATGGCGGCCGCCTCGATGGAGGTGGCGACCATGTCCTCGGGTTCGAGGTGGGTGACGTGGGCCTTGCCGCAGGCGCGGGCGATCGTCTGGGCCTCCATGGTGAGTACCCGCAGGTAGTTGGCGACTCGTCGGCCGCCCTCGACCGGGTCGAGCCGCTGTTGCAACTCCGGGTCCTGGGTGGTGATGCCCGCGGGGTCCTGGCCCGCCTGGAACTGGTCGTAGAACCCGGCCGCCGAGCCGAGCTTCTCGTACTCCGCGGCGTACTTCGGGTCGTTGTCGCCCAGCGCGATGAGGGCGGCGGTGCCGATGGCGACGGCGTCGGCACCGAGGGCGAGCGCCTTGGCGACGTCGGCGCCGGAGCGGATCCCGCCGGAGACGATGAGCTGGACGCCGTCCGGCTTCTTGTGGACGCCGAGTTCCTGGAGCGCCTGCACCGCCTGCGGAACGGCGGCGAGGGTCGGGATGCCGACGTGCTCGATGAAGACGTCCTGGGTGGCGGCGGTGCCGCCCTGCATGCCGTCCACCACCACGACGTCCGCGCCGGCGTGCACGGCGAGCTTGACGTCGTAGTAGGTGCGCGAGGCGCCGACCTTGACGTAGACCGGCTTCTCCCAGTCGGTGATCTCGCGGATTTCGTTGATCTTGATGGTGAGGTCGTCCGGACCGGTCCAGTCGGGGTGGCGCGAGGCCGAGCGCTGGTCGATGCCGGCGGGCAGGTCCCGCATGCCTGCGACCCGCTCGGAGACCTTCTGGCCGAGCAGCATGCCGCCGCCGCCCGGCTTGGCGCCCTGGCCGAGGACGATCTCGATGGCGTCGGCACGGCGCAGGTCGTCCGGGTTCATGCCGTAGCGGTTGGGCAGGTACTGGTAGACCAGCGTCTTGGAGTGGCCGCGCTCCTCCGGGGTCATGCCGCCGTCGCCGGTGGTGGTGGAGGTGCCGGTGGCCGAGGCCGCACGGCCGAGGGCCTCCTTGGCGTTGGCTCCGAGTGCCCCGAAGCTCATGCCGGCGATCGTCACCGGGATGTCGAGTCGGAGGGGGTACTTGGCGTTGCGTGCGCCCAGTACCACGTCGGTGCCGCACCGCTCGCGGTAGCCCTCCAGCGGGTAGCGCGACACCGAGGCGCCGAGGAAGAGCAGGTCGTCGAAGTGGGGCAGAGCGCGTTTGGCGCCCCAGCCGCGGATGTCGTAGACGCCGGTCTCGGCGGCACGCTGGATCGCGGCGATGGTGGCCCGGTCGAAGGTCGCGGACTCGCGCAGGCCCAGCCGGGCCCGGTCATCGGAGGTGAGGGTCATCGGATCCTGCCTCAGTACTCGTTCTCGTGGGTGAAGTGGTAGAGGGTGCGGGCCGAGCCGTAGCGCTTGTACGACGCCGGGTCGTCGTCCTCGAAACCGGCCGCCTTGAGCAGGCCTGCCAACTCCTCGAGGTGCTCGGGCCGCATCTCCTTCTCGACGCAGTCGGCCCCGAGCGACTTGGCGGTGCCGCGCAGGTAGATGCGGGCCTCGTAGAGCGAGTCGCCGAGCGCGTCCCCCGCGTCCCCGCGGACCACCAGGCGGCCCTTCTGCGCCATGAAGGCGCTCATGTGCCCGACGTCGCCGCCGACGACGATGTCGATGCCCTTCATCGAGATGCCGCAGCGGGCGCCGGCGTCGCCGTCGATGACCAGCAGACCGCCACGGCCGGTGGCCCCGGCCGACTGTGAGGCCGAGCCCGTGACGTGGACGGTGCCGCTCATCATGTTCTCGGCCAGGCCCTGGCCGGCGTTGCCGTTGATGACGACCTCGGCCTGCTGGTTCATGCCGGCGGCGTAGTAGCCGAGGTGACCGTCGACGGTGACCTTGACCGGCGCGTCGAGGCCGACCGCGACGTTGTGGGCGCCGCGGGGGTTCTCGATCACGTACTCACCTTCGAGGCCCGCGGCGTGGAGCGCCCGGTTGACCTCGCGCAGGGGCGTGGTGCTCAGGTCGAACGCGGGCACTGCCTCGTCGGCGGAGCTCATGCCGACACCTCCTGACGGTTCCAGTGGTAGATGACCTCGGGCTCGGGCTCCCAGATCCGGGCGTTCTCGACGCCGGGCAGGTGGGCGAGGGCCCGGTACTCCGACGCCATCGCCACCCAGTCGTCGGTCTCGGCGATGACGGCCGGCTTGCAGGCGATGGCGTCGCGGACGACCGCGAAGCTGTCGCGGTTGGAGACCAGCAGGGTGTAGAAACCGTCGAAGGTCCGGGTCAGGTCGGTGAGCGCCTCGTCGACGCCCTTGCCCTCCGCGAGTTGGTGCGCGACGAAGCGGGCGCCGACCTCGGTGTCGTTCTCGGAGTCGAACTCGACGCCTGCGGCCCGCAGATCGCGGCGGATCGTGGCGTGGTTGGAGAAGGAGCCGTTGTGCACCAGGCACTCGCCCGGGCCCACGGCGTAGGGGTGCGCGCCCGACGACGTGACCGCCGACTCGGTCGCCATCCGGGTGTGACCCACGCCCTGCCAGCCCTGCGCCTTCGCAAGGCCCCAGCTCTCGGCCAGCGCCCGGGGGGCGCCGACGCCCTTGAGGACGGCGAGGTCCTCGCCGAAGCCGCCGATGAGGACGTGCGGGTAGGCCTTCTTCGCGGCGGACAGCAGCACCTCCGAATCGACGTCGGCGCTGGCGAGCACCACGTTGTCGACGGTGATGGCCGTCACCTCGGTGCCGGTCTCGGCGCCGAGCGCCGCCGCGACCGTCTCGCCGGACACCTCGATGTCGATCAGTGAGACCGAGCCCCTGCCACGCGGCGACCAGTCCTCGTTGCCGTAGACGGCGATGCCCGCCGAGTCCGCGCCGCGGTCCTCCATCTCGCACAGCATCCCGGTGAGGAGCTCACCGAGCCGGGAGTAGAGCTCGGGGCTGCGCAGGTGCAACCCGACGATTCCACACATGTGTTGAGTCCCTTTCTCGGGGTGACGGGGCCTCAGAAGGCGGTGAGGTAGCGGTCGTGCTCCCAGGCGGAGACGGCAGCGTGGTAGGCGAAGAACTCGTCCTTCTTCAGGCTCGCGAAGTAGTCGGCGACCCCCGGGCCCGCGACGTCGAGGGTTCCCTTGACGATGCCGTCGGCCTCGAAGGCCTCGACGGCGTGCAGCAGCGTCAGCGGGAAGGGGGTCTCGGGACCGGTGCCGAGCTCGCCGAGGGAGAGGCCGCCGGCGACGCCGTCGAGGCCGGCGTCCACGGCCGCGGCGATGGCGAGATACGGATTGGCCGAGCCGTCGCCGCCGCGCAGCTCGATGCGCTGGTTGTCCGGGATGCGCACGTAGTGGGTCCGGTCGTTGCCGCCGTACGTCGGCAGTTTGGGCGCCCAGGTCGCACCGCTCGCACTGGAGGCGACCGCGCCGGTCCGCTTGTAGGAGTTGACCGTCGGTGCGATGACCGCCTGCAGCGCGGTCGCGTGCTCCAGGATGCCGGCGACGAAGGAGTACGCCGTCTTCGACAGCCCCAGACCGACCGAGTCCTCGTCGCCCTCGCTCGCCGGGAAGACCGGGGTGCCGGTCGCGGTGTCGCGCAGGGAGAGGTGGAGGTGGAGGCCGGAGCCGGTGCGGTTGGCGAACGGCTTCGGCATGAAGGTCGCGATCATGCCCCGCTCCTGGGCGAGCACGCTCAGCAGGTAGCGGAGGGTGACGACTCGATCGGCTGTCGTCAGGGCGTCGGCGTACTGGAAGTTCTGCTCGAACTGGCCGTTGCCGTCCTCGTGGTCGTTGGCGTAGTTGCCCCAGCCGAGCTGGTTCATCGCGGTGCTGATCGAGGTCAGGTGGTCATACATCCGGGTGACGCCACGCGCGTCGTAGCACGGCTGGGCCGCGACGTCGTCGCTGTCCGCCGGGACCAGGGCACCCGCCGCGTCGCGCTTGAGGAGGAAGTACTCCACCTCGGCGCCGGCGTAGGGCGCGAAGCCGGCGGCGGCCGCCTTGGCGACGACCTGTTTCAGGATCACGCGGGGAGCGAAGGGCCACGGCTCGCCCTCCACGTGGGGGTCGCAGTGGACGATCGCCAGGCCTTCCTTGACGAACGGGATGGGGGTGAAGGAGGCGACATCCGGGATCGCCATCAGGTCGGGGTCCTTGGGCTCCTGCCCGATCGCACCGACGGCGTACCCGGCGAAGCCGACGCCCGCCGTCGCCAGCTCGTCGACAGCCTCGACAGGCACGAGCTTGGCACACGGCTTGCCATTGAGGTCGACGAAGAGCGTCAGGAGGAACTTGGTGCCGCTGGCCTCACAGAGGGCGGCCAGGTCGAGGCTGTCGGGCATGATGACTCCTGAAGTCAGGTTTACTGAAATGAATCAGCGTCTCCGCTGAGTAGACCCAGCGGATATTTCCCTTTCGTTTCGGAGCGGTTAGGTCTGGATCTCGTGAGCTTCGGATCCGGTCCTACGGATCGCCCGGCCGACGCGCGGTGCGGCAGCCGTGCGATGGGTCGCCGTCGTCGACCGCGGCTCGCGCCGAGCCAAGGTCGCCCGCGGCAAGCTGCACCGGGGCGATGTCCCTGACCCTCCCGTAAAGGCGTACGACGGGCCCGTCCGCCAGGGAGGGGGCAAGACCGTGGACGTACTGCACGAACGCTGCGTGGCCCTCGACGTCAGCTAGGACCACCTGGTAGCCATGATCCATGGTTTGGCATAGGACAAAAATGCTAGGGTCGATGCCGGAGGTGATGACGTGCAGATCAAGGGGACTACCGCGGCTGAGATCGCAGGCAGTGTCCGGGACCAGGTTGCTTCGGGAGAGCTGGCGCCGCGGGCAGTGCTGCCGCCGGTGCGGGCGCTCGCCGCCGGGCTGGGGGTCAACCGGAACACGGTGGCCCTGGCGTACCGGCGGCTCGTCGAAGCCGGGGTGGCCGAGACCCGGGGGCGCGGCGGCACGGTGATCGCGGCGGTGCCGCAGCTGGCCCGTGAAGGAGTCGGCGTCGGGGGCGACGCGGTCGACCTGGCCAGTGGCAACCCCGATCCGGACCTGCTGCCCGGCATCCTGGCTGCGGCCAGGAGCGGGCACTACCGCCCTCCCCTGTACGGCATGCCCGCAGTCGACGCGGGGCTGGCCGAGTGGGCCTGCGCCGACTTCGCCGAGGACATCGAGCAGCCGTTCAGGACGCTGGTGGCGCACGGAGCGGTCGACGCCACCGAGCGCCTCCTCAACGCCCACCTCACCCGCGGCGACACGGTGGCGATCGAGGACCCCTGCTTCCTGGCGAGCATCGGCACGCTGCGGTTGAACGGCTACCGGTCCGCGCCGGTCCAGGTCGATGGCGCCGGCATGCGTCCCGACGCCCTGAGGGCCGCACTGGAGGACGGTGCCCGTGCGGTCGTCTGCACGCCCCGCGCCCACAACCCGACCGGTGCGAGCCTCACCGAGGAACGGGCGGCCGGCCTGCGCGCGGTCCTGGCCGACCACCCCCAGGTCCTGGTGATCGAGGACGATCACTTCTCCGCGGTCTCCGCACGGCCGTACCACCGCATCACCCCTCCCACCACCGCGCGCTGGGCACTGGTGCGGTCCGTGTCCAAGTTCCTCGGCCCGGACCTGCGTCTCGCTCTCGTCGCCGCCGACGCCGAGACCGCCGTGCGCCTGGAGGCCCGGTTGAGCGCCGGCACCACGTGGGTCAGCCAGCTGCTGCAGCACATCGTCCGCGAACTGCTGCTCGATCCCGGTGTCCTCGAGCTGCATGAACGGGCCCGCGAGGCGTACGCGCACCGCAGCGGCCTGCTTGTCGACCGGCTGCACGCCCATGGCATCGAGGTTCCTGACCGGCCCGACGGGCTGAATGTATGGGTCGAACTGGACGTCGACGGCCGGTCGGCGGTCGAAGCCCTGGCACAGCGGGGCTGGGCTGTCCGGCCCGGCCACCTCTTCGTCCGTGACCCCTCCACCCACCAGGGCGCCATCCGGGTCACGAGCTCCACCATCAGCGAGCCACAGGCCGAGGCGTTCGCCGCCGAACTCGCCGCAGTCGTGGCGCAACTGCGGACGACTGGCAGCTGACCGCGACCATTCACGCTCCCTTGAAGCCCTGTGAAGCCCTGTGAAGACCTTTGAAGGAGTCATCATGTTCCGTGGCCTGAGCGCCTTTCCCCTCACACCCACTGACGAACACGGCATCGACGACACGGCATACGCCACGCTCGTCGCTCGCCTCGCAGCCGTCGGCGTGGACTCGATCGGTGCGCTCGGCTCCACCGGTGGGTATGCCTATCTCACCCGGGAACAGCGTGCCCACGCTGCGAAGATCGCGGTCGAGGCCGCTGACGGCGTGCCTGTCATCGTCGGTATCGGCGCGCTGCGCACGACCCATGTCCTGGCGCTGGCCGAAGACGCCCAGAAGGCGGGGGCCTCCGGTGTGTTGCTCGCCCCGATGACGTATCAGCCGCTCACCGAGAACGAGGTGTTCGGCCTGTACGAGGATGTCACCCGCGAACTGTCCGTGCCGCTGTGCGTGTACGACAACCCTGGCACCACACATGTGAACTTCACCGACGAACTGCACGGCCGGATCGCGCAGTTGCCGAATATCGGCTCGATCAAGATTCCCGGAGTGCCCGACGATCCGGCGCAGGCCAAGGCCCGGGTCGACGCACTGCGGACGTTGATCCCCCAGACGGTCACCATCGGTGTGAGCGGCGACTACACGGCCGCCCGAGGTCTGAACGCCGGGTGCGACGCCTGGTACTCGGTCATCGGCGGTACGTTCCCGCAGACCGCGCTCGCTCTCACTCGCGCCGCTCAGAGCGGTGACGCCGACCGGGCGATGGACCTGTCCGACGAACTCGAGCCGCTGTGGGCACTGTTTCGCCGCCATGGCAGCCTGCGTGTCATGTCAGCTGCCGCTTCCCACCTCGGCCTGACGGGGGAGCCGAACCTGCCGCTTCCCCTGCGCGGGCTGGACGAGGCCGCGCGTCAGGACGTCGTCGCCGTGCTGAGCGCCCTCAAGCTCACCGCCTGAGCATGCGCGCCGTGGACCATCAGCGCACCGGCACGGGAGCGAACCCGGCGAGCGTGTCCACTCCGAGGGGTGGCCGCGGGGGCGGCCTGGTGCGCTACGTCGTCGCCGCGGCCCTGGCCCGCACCGCCGACGGGGGAGCGGTCGTCGCCGTCATCCTGCTCGTCACCTCGTCCGGTGGCTCGGGGACGCTCGCAGGTGCGCTCGGCGCGTGCGTCACCGCACCACACCTGCTCGGCCCGTTCGTCGCCCGCCCGCTGGACCTGGCGCGGGACGGACGCAAGGTCATCGCGTCGGCCTGTCTGTTGTACGCCGCCGTGCTCGCCGCCGGTGTCCTGACGTACGCCCGTGTGCCCGCCCTGGTCACCGCGCTACTGCTGGCCGTGGCCGGTACCTGCGGCCCTCTGCTGACCGGTGGCATCAGCAGCCGGCTGCCCGCGATCGTCGGACCGCAGACGCGTACCCAGCGGCGGGCGCAGGGCTGGGATGTGGCCACGTACGGCATCGGTGGCACCGTCGGTCCGTCTCTCGTGGCGGCCCTGTCGGGCTGGGCCTCTCCCTCCGCCGCCGCGCTCGCTCTGGCGGGCGGAGCCGGTGTGGCGGCGGGTGGCGTGCTCCTCCTGCCCTACGCCCCTGCGGCCCACGGCGGGGACAGGGCTGCGATCCTCAAGCCGGGGCCCACGCTGGCGCTGATGGCTCGCACCGGCCAACTGCGGCGCACCGTCTACCTGACCATGATCGTCGCGCTCAGTGTTGCCGCACTGCCGATCACCGCAGTCCACATGACCGAAGTCCTGGGTATCGACACCTCCACCGCGGCGGTGCTGACCGCCGCCTACGGAATCGGCAACCTGGCCGGCTCGGCGGTGGTGATGGTCTTCCCGCTCACCGGCGATCCGGACCGCCTCATGCGCCGCCTCGCCCTGGGGGTCGTGGTCGGCCTCGGCATGGTCACCGCGAGCCACGTCTTCCCCCTGTCCGTGGCGGCCTACGGACTGACAGGGGTTCTCAACGCCCTTTTCTTCGCCGCCACTCTGGCTGCCCGCACCGAGTACGCACCCGCGGGGGTACGAGCCCAGGTCTTCATCTGGGTGGCGGCGTTGAAGATCACGTCGGGGTCCGCGGGTACCGCCCTCGCCGGTTCTCTCACGGGCCTGGACGTCCGTCTTCCCCTGCTCCTCGGCGCCGCCTGGATTTCGGCGGCTGTCCTGGCGGCGACGCTCGAGAAACGGGCCGCCCAGCGCCTCGCAGATGCACAGTGACCGAGCATGCCGGGCACCGCTCGGGTGCCCGCCGAGCGCCGGACCCAGCAGCCCTGAGCGACTGCCGCGCGCGGCCTGGGACCTGGAGGCACTGCGTGCGGCGCACCTCAGCTTCCGCGACCGTTGGGAAGCCGCGGCCCCGGCGTCCGCCGAAGCCCTGCCCCAGCTCCCTGCTCCTCGACGACTGGGGTCGATCGACTGTTGCGCACCGACCCCGGACTGCCCGCCGCCTACCTGGACGAGGTCTGGCCTGCCGAGCGCTCCGCCCGGACATTCCAGCGCCTTGAGGCGCGACTCGGCCCGCTCGCGGACGAACAGCTTCAGCAGTTGATGGACGCGCAGGGCTGAGCAGGCCATCCCAGCAGCGGACAGGGGTGTCGACGTAGGAATGATGTGAACCATTACTCACATCGAGGGTGAGTGGAGGCTCGCATGCGGCCACATCGCTCGCCAGGACCTGTGTGCGCGCCTCTTTGCGGCCGCAGGCGGGGGTCAGCCGCCTTCCGGGGCGTCGAGGAGGTAGGAGACGACCGCTGTCTGAAGATGGCTGCGCAGTTCGTTCCAGGGAAGTGGGCGGTCGGACTCCAGGAACTCGCCCTGCGTCACGCGGTGCGCGATCGAGGCGTAGATCAGGCGGTAGGCGAAGTCGAGCGCGGCCTCGGAGTCCGCATGTGCGATGGGGGTGTGGCGCAGTGTCTCGGCGAAGTGGCGGTTGCCCTCGATGCTGACGCGGGAGCCCTCGATCCGTACCGCTTCGTGCCGGGTGCCGAGCAGCAGGAAGACGCGCAGCAGGGCTTCATGCGCCTGGAACGCGTCGGTGACCGCACCGACCGCCTCGGCGACGGCCACGGCCGGATCGCGCAGGATCCGCAGCCGCTCCGGGGACATGCGTTCCGTGATCTCGGCCTGGAGGTTGTCGGTGAAGGCGCGCTGGATGGCCAGGAGGAGTCCTTCCTTGTCACCGAACCGGCGGTAAATGCTGCCGACCGCCATGCCGGCCCGCTCGGCGACCGCGGCCACGGTCAGCGCGTCCACTCCGCCCTCTTCGAGCAGCGCGTACCCGGCCTGCATGAGGTCCTGCTGCGAACGGCGACTGCTTTCCCGGAGGGCGGCAGGCCTGCGGGTGGGGGACTCGGTCATCTGCGCAGTTTATCGGCCGGGCTCTTGACGTCCATGTTGCCGTTGTGTGAATCTCGCTTCACTCGAAGTGTGAATCCTGATTCACGCAAGCTGCGGCGGACACGGCATGGTCGCGCCCCAGCCTCTTACTTCCCACCACGACCCCTCGCAACGGCGCGGGGCTGTCTCTGGAGGCGTCTGATGGCTCCGCACTATGACATCGCCGTCGTCGGCTACGGTCCGACCGGACTCGCCGCGGCGTCCCTGCTCGGCCGGCTCGGCCACCGGGTGGTGGTCTGCGAACGCTGGCCGACCCTGTACGGGCTGCCCCGGCTCACCCACGTCGACGACGAGACCGCCCGTACCATCCAGGCGGCCGGCGATGTCGACGAGGCGCTGCGCGACTCGTCGATGTGTCAGTACCTGTGGGTCAACGGCAAGGGCGAGACCCTGGTGAACATCCCGGCGAACCCCACTGGTCCGATGGGATATCCGGATCACATCTCCATGTACCAGCCGGATGTGGAGAGCGCGATCGACAAGCGGCTGCGCGGCTACGGCACGGTCGACGTCCGCCAGGGCTGGGCGGTCACCGGCCTCGACCAGGACGACGACGGCGTGACCCTGCGCCTGCGCGGCTGGAACGCCGACGCGTACACCGCCGACGGGCCGCACGCGGACGTCCGGGCCCGCTATGTGATCGCCGCCGACGGCAGCCGCAGCGAGGTGCGCGACATGCTCGGCGTGGAGCGCCAGGACTTCGGCTTCAACGAGCAGTGGGTCAACGTCGACGCAGAGTGGCTGCGTCCCCAGCCGCCGGAGTTCGCGTACGGCACCCAGTACTGCGATCCCGCGCGCGGGCACATGACCATCAACATCGGTCACACCCGTCAGCGCTTCGAGTTCGCCCTGCTGCCGGGCGAGACCCGCGAGGAGATGACCGCCCCGGAGGCCGCCTGGCGGCTCCTGCGCGAGTACCACGACCTGGGCCCGGACGATGTGCGGATCACCCGGCAGCTGGTCTACGGCTTCGAGGCGCGCATCGCCGACCGCTGGCGGACCGGCCGGGTCTTCCTGGCCGGCGACGCCGCCCACACCATGCCCCCCTACCTCGGCCAGGGCGCGTGCAGCGGCCTGCGCGACGCCACCAACCTCGCCTGGAAACTGCACCTCGTGCTCGGCGGCCAGGCACCGGACACGCTCCTGGACACCTACGAGAGCGAGCGCCGCCCGCACGTCACGGCCCTCACCCGCGCCGCGATCGGCCTCGGCAAGGTCGCCAACATGCATGACACCGAGGCAGCGGCGGCCCGGGACGCGGCCTTCTTCGCCGGGAAGGTGCCCCCGCCGCCCCCGTTCCCACCCCTTACCCACGGAGTGCTGCGCCCGGGCACGGACGCGCCGGCCGGCACCCTCACCCCGCAGGGCCGTATCCGTCTGCCCGACGGCCGCACCGGACGCCTCGACGACCTGACCGGATACGGGTTCGTCCTGGTCGCGGCCGAGGATCCGACCGCCGCCCTCGGCCCGGAGCGGCTCGCGCGGCTGGAGCGTCTGGGCTGCGCCGTGGTCGCCCTCGACACGGTCGACGACCTCGACGGACGCCACCGTGAGTACCTCCACCTGCTCGGCGCGGTCGCGTATCTGGCGCGCCCGGACTTCGTCCTGTTCGGCACCGCCGTCGACAGCACTGACATCGGCGCGCTCGTCGACGCCCTCGACACCGCGCTGACCGCACCCGTGAAGGTGATGGCATGACCGAGAAGCCGGAAACGCCGACGCTGTCGCCATTGGTCGCCGCCCAGCACCGGGCCATGCCCTTCACCAGGCTCACCGACTGCGGCATGGATCCCGCCGACGCCCGCCGCCTGCTCGCCGACACCGCGGCCGGGACCCCGTGGCCGGACGCCGCCGCCGCCCTTGCGGAGGCGCAGCTCGAACGAGCCCGGCGCGCGGAGGATTCGGGACACCGCACGACCGCCCGGCAGGCATACCGGTTCGCCGCAGGGGCCCTGATGTTCGCGCAGATGGCGTACCAGACCGACACCGCGGAGAAGCGGGAGCTGTACGCCCGGCACACGGCCGCGGTCGCCGCTCTCGCGCCCGGGGTGGAGCGCGTGGAGATCCCGCACCGCGACGGCGTGCTCGCCGGCTGGCTGTGCCTGCCGGCCGGCACGCCCCGGGCCACCGTGATCGTGTGGGGTGGGCTCAGCAGCTGGGGAGCGGCGTATCTGTCGGTGGCTGACGCCTACACGGCGCGCGGCCTGGCCTGTCTGCTCGTCGAAGGGCCAGGCCAGGGCGAGTCACGGCTGCGCCACGGGCTGTACGTCGACGAACGCGTCACCGACGGGTTCGCCCGCTTCGTCGACCTGGTCGAGGCCGATCCCCGCCTCGGCGGTCCGATCGGCGTCCAGGGCATCAGTTTCGGCGGTCTGTTCGCCGCCCATCTGGCCGCCGCGGACTCGCGCGTCGCCGCGGTGGTCGTCAACGGTGCTCCGGCGACACCGACGGTCCCCGAATTCCGTACCGCCCGCGAGCAGCTGTCAGCCGTGGTCGGCACGGACGAGCTGGGCCGGGTGACCGAGGTCATGGACAGCCTGCGCTTCGACCCGGACAGGCACCGCATCACCTGCCCGCTGCTCCTGCTGCACGGCAGCCAGGACCCTCTGGTCCGCTACGAGGACCAGGAGCCCTTCCTGCGCGCCGCCGACCCCGCCACCGCCACGGTGCGCAGCTGGCCCGACGGCGAGCACACCCTCTACAACCACGCTGCCGAACGCGACGCGCTCACCGGGGACTGGTTCACCGACCATCTCGCCGGCCGGAGCACCTCCGCGAGTTAGGAGCACCAGGTGGACTTCACCGTCGAGACCGCCACCGACGCGGTGCTGGACAGCTTCCGGGAGACCAAGGACCAGCGACTGCGGCAGGTCGTGGAAAGCCTGACCCGCCACCTCCACGATTTCGTGCGGGACATCGAACCCACGATGGAGGAATGGGAAGCCGCGATCGGGTTCCTCACCGCCGTCGGCCAGACATGCGACGACACCCGCCAGGAGTTCGTCCTGCTCTCCGACGTCCTGGGCGTCTCCATGCTCGTCGAAACCCTGAACGGTGCCGAGCACGGCACCGAGAGCACCGTCCTGGGCCCCTTCCACATGGCCGTCTCGCCGCACCGCGAACTCGGCGACACCGTCGACCTGCTGGGCACCGGCCACCCGTGCGTCATCTCCGGCCGAGTGACGAGCGCCGACGGCACACCCCTGCCCGCTGCCGAACTCGACGTCTGGCAGTGCACCGAGGACGGCTTCTACGACGTGCAGCAGCCCGAGGTGCAGCCACCGGGCAACGGGCGCGGTCTGTTCCGCACGGACGACGAGGGCCGCTTCTGGTTCCGCGGCGTCGTCCCCTCGCACTACCCGATCCCGACCGACGGCCCGGTCGGCGGTCTGCTCGGCGCCACCGGCCGGCATCCCTACCGGCCCGCCCACGTGCACATCATCGCGCGTGCCGACGGCCATCGGCCGGTCACCACCCACGCGTTCGTCGCGGGCAGTCCGTACATCGACTCCGACGCGGTCTTCGCCGTGAAACGCGGTCTCATCACCGACTTCACCGAGTCGCACGACGAGCGGGACGCCGAACGCTTCGGCGTGAGGACACCCTTCACCCACGCCACGTTCGACATCGTCCTGGCCGCAGCACCGGAGGCCACGCCATGACCACCCAGCAGCCGAGTTTCACCTACGAAGCCTTGCCCATGAGAGTGGTCTTCGGCGCCGGAAGCCTCGCACAGATCCCGCGGGAGGCGGAGCAACTGGGCCTGCGCCGGCTGCTGGTGCTGTCCACGCCGGTGCAGGAGAAGCTCGCCGAGCACGCCGAGACGCTGCTCGGCAAAGCCTGCGCCGGCCGCTTCACCGAAGCGCGGATGCACGTGCCCGCCGACATCGCCGCGGCGGCCGTCAAAGCCGCGCGTGAGATCGGCGCGGACGGGTGTCTGGCCATCGGCGGCGGTTCCACGATCGGCTTGGGCAAGGCGATCGCCCTGGAAACGGGGCTGCCCGTGATCAGCGTCCCGACCACCTACGCGGGCTCCGAGATGACCCCCATCTGGGGCCTTACCGAGAACGGCCGCAAACGGACCGGCCGCGACCGCAGGGTCCTGCCCCGCAGCGTGGTCTACGACCCCGAACTCACCCTCGGTCTCCCCGTTGGCATGTCGGTGACCAGCGGCTTCAACGCCATCGCCCACGCCGTCGAAGCCCTGTACGCCCCCGACGCCTCACCGATCACTTCCCTGATGGCCGAGGAAGGTGTCCGGTCCCTGGCCACCGCCCTGCCCACCATCGTCGGGGACCCCCTGGGCCTTCAGGCGCGGTCGGACGCACTGCGGGGCGCCTGGCTGTGCGGCGCCTGCCTGGGGGCCACCACGATGTCGCTGCACCACAAGCTCTGCCACATCCTCGGCGGCACCTTCGACCTGCCCCACGCCGAAACCCACACGGTGCTGCTCCCGTACGTCGCCGCCTTCAACCTCCCGGCGGCACCGGCGGCCGAACAGGCGCTGAGCCGTGCCCTGGCCACCGACGACGTGCCGGGGCACCTGGCCCGGACGAGCGTCGAACTCGGTGCCCCGCGCTCCCTTGCCGCCGTCGGCCTGACCCAGGACGACGTGGACGAGGTCATCGGCCAGGCAGTGGGCCGGCCTTATGCCAACCCGCGCCCGGTGACGTCCGATGCCCTTCGCTTTCTGCTCACGGCAGCGTTGAACGGCGCCCTCGCGCCCTGACCGGCGTCCGGGTCAGTCGGAGTCGCCGGCGGACGTTGCGCAGTGGACTCGGGGGAACGGGCAACGAAGCGCCGGCGCCCGGGGAGGGGATGAAGCGGCTCGCCAACCAGACGCGGACCGTCGCCGGCTTCTACGTGGGTCACATCCTCGGCGGTCCCGGAAAGTACTCCCACGTAACCGTTGGACGCACTGTTCGCCATGGCGGCCGGCGGGCGGATCAAGCCCCGGATCGGCGGTACTCACCTGCTCGCGGAAGCTCGCCGGGCGCACGGGGACCTGAGGGCCCGTCGCAGCCACGGCAAGCCGGTTCTCGACGTGTCGGGGCGGTCTGCGCCGGCCGGTCCCGGGCGGCGCCGTTTCCGACGCTGCGTGAAAGTGGCGCCCAGCGCCGAAGGCCGGCCCGCCCTCCGCGACCGCCGCGAAGTGTCTTCCGCCTGTTCACCGCGTTCGGAACGACAGCCGCTGACCGGAATCGCACCGGCTGCAGGCGCCTCGCCCTGGGGGCGCGGCATGGGAATCACGGCGTGCGCGGACCGGTGGAAGGGCGCGGGGCCACCAGCGTGGCGGCAAGACCGTGACGACTTGGCAGTCCGTCGTCGCCCATCGGTCGTTCTGCCGATGTGGCATACGGGGGCGCCGCCCTACTGTCACGGCACGCGCCCGCGCGGCGCCCGTAGCAAGCGAACTCCAGGTCATGGCCGAACTGACCCGCGGCCGCACGAACCGCGAGATCGCCGGCAAGCTGTCGATCGGGGTGCGCACGGTCGCCACGCACATCGAGCACATCTTCGCCAAACTGGACCTTCCCAATCGCGCCGCAGCAGCCGCCCGAGCGGCCGCTTGGGGGCTCGAACCGATCCAGGGTCACAGCAACGAAAGCGCGCTTTGAACAAGCTCGGATGAGGGAGGAGCGAAGCGCTCGGGCGCACACCTGCGCCAGTGGGCGCCCAGGGGAAGGCACCTCTCAAGGATGAAGACTTCCCCGCCAGGGACCGGCGCTCCGTTGCCCGCCGACAGGAATGCGTGGGCGATCTATGAGACGTATTGACTCACAATCATTTCTGATACATACTGTCTCACAGGCGCAAGCGGAGGTCCCGTGCAGGCGGGCTCCGCTGCCGTCCACCGTCATATACGGGCCCGTTGCGGCTCTGTCGCCCCAAGGAGAGCTCATGTCCGTGAACGAGAACGCCGTCGCCCTCCGCTTCGCCGACCGCGCCGCCGCATATCAGGCGCTCAGCGAACTGAAGTACTTCAGCCCCGCCACGACCGAGGTGCGTGCCGCCGTCCTGGTGGAGCGCCTCGAGGACGGCGCGGTGCGCGTACCCGAGGGCATGGACGGCGAGGAGGGGCGGAACACAGCGGTCGGCGGGCTGGTCGGCTCGCTCGTCGGCATCCTCGGCGGGCCCCTCGGCGTGCTGATGGGCTGGGGTGTCGGCGCGCTGATCGGGGGAGGCCACGACTACAAGCGGGCCGAACGGGCCACCACCGCCGTCGGCGTCTTCGCCCAGCAGGTCCCGCTGGGCGGCACGGCCATCCTGGCCGAGGTCGGGGAGTCCGACACCCAGGCCCTGGACCAGTTGGCCATGCGCTACGACGCCGTCCTCGAACGCCGCCCGGCCGACTCCCTCCGCGCCGAACTCAAGGCCATGGAAGAGGCCGCTGACCGGAGCAGGAAGGAGGAGGCAAAGCAGCAGCGTGACCGCGAGCGCGCCGAGAAGAAGGCGCGGCACGGAGCCTCGACGCACAAGCCGGCGGCCACCGCGTAACCGGGGCGGGCCAATGGATGCGGGGCAACTCCCCTCGGCCCCGCTCGGTGAGGGCGGGCCCACCCCGGCCCGCCCTCACCGCCTTCACCCGCCCGGCCCGTGAGAGGACACCGTCACCCTTCCCCCCCCACGAGGAGTACACGAAATGCGAATCCTGTTCAGCGCCCCGGGCTCGGCCGCGCATGTCTTCCCCATGGTCCCGACCGCCCAGGCCCTGCGGTCGGCCGGTCACGACGTCCTGTTCGCCGGGCAGGCCCCGGTCACCGTGCTGAGGCCGACCGGGTTTCCCCTGGTCGAGGTGGGCGACGGAACCACCACGGCCGAGATCTTCGCTCGCTTCAGCACGAACGGGCCGAAGGAGCTCACGCAGGAGGAGATCAACCGCCTTGCCGTGATCGGCTTTACCGAGCACAGCCGGTCCGCCCTGGGTGACCTGATCGGCCTGGGCGAGACGTGGCGGCCGGACGTGATCGTGCACGCCACGATGCAAGGTACGGCGCCACTCGTCGCTGCCGCGCTGGGCATCCCCACAGTGGTCCACAACTTCGGTGTGACCGCGGGGCTGCCCTACGTCGAAGGGATGGCCGCCGAGTTGGCCGACGAGTACCGGGCCCGCGGGGTGACCGGGCCGCCCGAGCGCACCGTGCTCGACGTGGTCCCCGCCTCGCTCGGCGGCGACGGCACGGGCTGGCGGGTCAGGTACGTGCCGTTCAACGGCGGCGGCCCGGTGCCGGCGGACCTGGTCGCGCGCGGCGGACGGCAGCGGGTCGTGGTCACGCTCGGCACGGCGCTGTCGCGGACGGCAGGCGCGCGGTACGTCGACCGGCTGATCGAGCAGGCGGCCACGGTGGACGCCGACTTCCTGCTCGCCCTCGGCGGCGCCGACCTCGCGCCGTTGGGCGAACTGCCGCCCAACATAAGGCCGTTGTCGGACTGGGTGCCGCTCGCCCAGCTGCTGGCCGGCTGCGACGCCGTGGTCCACCACGGCGGAGCGGGCACCATGATGGCGGCGGCGGCCGTCGGCATCCCGCAGCTGTTCCTGCCGAGTGGTGCCGACCACTTCACCAATGCCGCGGCTGCCGTTGCGCAGGGCTTCGCCCTGCGCGCCGAGCCCCAGGTGGTGGACGCCGACCTGCTCGACACCCTCCTGAACGACGACTCCCTGCGCAAGGCCGCCCTTGCCATGCGTGACGAGATCGCCGCGCTCCCCTCCCCGGCCGACCTGGTGGGCGACATCGAGGACCTGGCGACGGCAGCGCGCTGAGCACCGTGTCGCCTCCCGCCCTGGCTGCCGGCCGACATGCCGGCGGCCCGATGCACAGCACGCGCAGGACGCGTTGCGCGTGGAGGCCCAGCGGGGTCTGCCGCTCACTCTGTTGTGATGGGCCCAGCGCTGCTGCGACGATGACCGCGCCGAGGGTGCGGTTCGGCTGTGCCGCCGTTCTGTGAAGCTGTTCGAGGGGTGCCCACGATCAGGCTGTGGACCACTATGCGGGCGGGTTGGGTGTGAGGTACAGATGCCGCCCCGTTCACCCAATAAACCATCGGGCTTGACCTGTCTGGAAGGAGTCCGGTGATGGCCAGGTGAGGACACAACACGGCGAGTCGGTTCTGGCGAGGGCTGTGCGGATCTTCGAGGTGTTCACGCCGGAGGAGCCCGCCCTGACCGTCTCGGAGATCTCCCGGCGTACGGGGTTGCACGTGGCGACTGTTTCGCGTCTGGTGGCCGAGCTGGTGTCGTTCGGGTTCCTTACCCGGGACGACGACCGCCGGGTGCGGAGCGGCATGCGTCTGTGGGAGCTGGCCACACGTGCCTCGCCCTCCCTGTCGCTGCGCAATGCGGCCATGCCGTTCATGGAGGGCGTCCACGACGTCGTCGGCCACCACGTGCAGCTCGGTGTGCTGGACGGTGATGAGGCGCTGTTCCTGGAGCGGCTGACGGCACCGGGCGCGGTCGTCAACTACACCCGCGTCGCGGGTCGCCTGCCGCTGCACGCCTCCTCCATCGGCCTGGTCCTCCTCGCCCATGGGCCTGCTGACCTGCGCCGACGGGTGCTCGACGGACGCCTGCACCGGTACACCCCGAATACCCCCGCCACCGCCGCGCGGCTGCGGGCCGTTCTGGCCGATGTGCGGCAGCAGGGATACGCGTACTGCCCGGGATACGTGCATCCGGACGCCATGGGCGTGGCGGCACCGGTGCGTGACGCGAGCGGTGAGGTGGTGGCCGCGCTGGCGGTGATCGTCCCCAACGAGTCGGGGGCCTCCTCGGTCGTGCCCGTGGTGCGGACGGCGGCACGCGGCGTGTCCCGTGCGCTGGGGGCACCGGATGCTCCGAGGCGGGGCCGAGCGCCCGGTGACTCAGGTGGCGGCAGGGCAACGGCCGTATGACAGCCGACGGAGGTATGTCTCTCACTGATTGAGAATGCCGTCGCGGCCGTCCGTCGTCGCCGCGCATCCTGCGTGCAACCCAACGACGGGAGGCGACAACGTGGTCGGAACCAGTGTGGTTGCGGATGCCGGATCCGGCGCCGGTCCGGGACGGTCGACGCCGAGGAACGCGGCGACTCTGACCGTCTCCGCCAAGGAGGACATCGCCGAGGGCGTCGTGTCACTCACCCTCACCCACCCGGGCGGTGCCCGGTTGCCGGACTGGACGCCGGGGTCCCACATCGACCTGGTGCTGCCGGAGGGAACGACGCGGCAGTACTCCCTGTGCGGCGACCGATGGGACGCGCACACGTACAGGATCGCCGTGCTGCGGGAGCCCGCGGGCCGGGGAGGGTCCGCCTACGTGCACGACCGGTTGAGCCCGGGGGACCTCGTCGGGGTCGGCGGCCCGCGCAATCACTTCCCCCTCGTGCCGTCGGAGAAGTACCTCTTCATCGCGGGCGGCATCGGCATCACGCCGCTGCTGCCCATGGTGCGGCAGGCCGAACTGCTCGGTGCGGAATGGCAGTTGCTGTACGGAGGGCGTACGCGGTCGTCGATGGCCTTCGGCGAGGAGCTGACGGAGGCCTACGGCGAGCGGGTGCACGTCGTCCCGCAGGACGAACTCGGGCTGCTGGACCTGGCGGCCTGGCTGGGCACACCGCGACCCGAGACGAAGGTGTACTGCTGCGGCCCCGCCCCGCTGCTCGCCGCCGTCGAAGCGGCATGCGCGTCCTGGCCCCCGTACGCCCTGCGCACCGAGCGCTTCACCGCCGCCGCGCAGACCCCGCCGGTCCGCAAGGCGCCCTTCGAGGTGGAACTGCGGCGCACCGGACGCACGGTCACCGTCGCCCCGGACGTGTCCGTGCTGGAGGCGGTGCGCCGGGCCGGCGTGGGCGTGCTCTCCTCCTGCGAGCAGGGCACCTGCGGCACATGTCTGACGCCAGTGCTGGACGGGCGGCCGGACCACCGGGACTCGGTGCTGGCCGACCACGAACGGGCGGCGAACGACTGCATGTTCCTGTGCGTGTCGCGCTCCTGCGGCGACCGCCTCGTCCTCGATCTCTGAGACCGACCTCTGATCGCTGAGACCTTCTCGAAGGAGCCGTGATGACCGAGGCACTGGAGCGTGCCGTCGTGCCGCCCGTAAGTGACGTCGACCCGTTCGCCCCCGAGGTTCTGCTGGACCCCGAACCGCTGCACGAGGCGCTGCGCGAGGCCGGTCCGGTCGTGTACCTCTCCCGTCATGACGCGTACGCGCTGGCCCGCTACGAGCAGGTGCATGCCGCGCTGGTGGACTGGCAGCACTTCGAGTCGGGTTCGGGCGTGGGCCTGGCCAACTTCCGGCACGAGGAGCCGTGGCGCCCGCCGAGCCTGCTGCTGGAGGCCGACCCGCCCCGCCACGACGCCCCGCGCCGGGTGCTGCGGGAGATCCTCGCCCCGCCCGCCCTGCGCCGCCTGCACGGGACCTGGAACGACGTGGCAGAGGAACTCGTCGAGCAAGTCCTCGCCCAAGGAGCCGAGTTCGACGGCTTCACAGCACTGGCGGAGGCGTTCCCGCTGCGGGCCTTCCCTGACGCGGTGGGCCTCGGGCCGGACGGCCGGGAGAACCTCCTGCCGTACGGCAACATGGTCTTCAACGCCTTCGGTCCTCGCAACGACCTCGTCAAGGCGGACGCCCCCCGGCTGTCCGAACTGTCGGCATGGGTCAACGCCCAATGCCAACGCGAGGCGTTGAGCGAGGGCAGCTTCGGGGCTGCCATCTGGGCGGCTGTCGACCGTGGAGATCTGACAGACGAGCAGGCGCCGTTGATGGTGCGCTCCCTGCTCTCGGCCGGCGTCGACACCACCGTGCACGGCCTGGCGGCCTGCCTGTACGCCTTCGCCACCCACCCCGAGGAGTGGCAACGGCTGCGGGAGCGGCCGGAGTTGGCGCGCGCCGCGTTCGACGAGGCGGTCCGCTGGCAGTCCCCGGTGCAGACCTTCTTCCGCACCGCCACCACCGACGTCGCCATCGCCGGCACGGTCATCCCCGCGGACACGAAGATCCTCATGTTCCTCGGCGCGGCCAACCGCGACCCGGCCCGCTGGAGCGACCCCGACCGCTTCGACCCCACCAGGGACCCCTCCGGCCACGTCGGCTTCGGCATGGGCATCCACCAGTGCATCGGCCAGCACGTGGCCCGCCTGGAGGCCGAAGCGCTGCTGACCGCGCTGGCCCGACGCGTCGAGCGGTTCGAGCTGACAGGAACCCCGCGCCGCCACCCCAACAACACCCTGCGCTCATGGGCGTCCCTGCCCCTGCGCGTCCAGCCCGTTTGAGCAGGAGGGAAGCAGCAATGTCCCAGCAGGTACGAGGCGTCGTCGCGAGGGCCAAGGGCGAGCCGGTCGGCATCGAGACGATCGTGATCCCCGACCCGGGGCCGGGGGAGGTGGTGGTACGGATCCAGTCGTGCGGGGTCTGCCACACCGATCTCCACTACCGTGAGGGCGGCATCAACGACGAGTTCCCGTTCCTGCTCGGCCACGAGGCTGCCGGGATCGTCGAGTCGATCGGTGAAGGCGTGCCCGACGTGCAGCCGGGCGACTTCGTGATCCTCAACTGGCGCGCCGTGTGCGGCCAGTGCCGGGCCTGTCTGCGCGGGCGGCCCTGGTACTGCTTCGACACCCACAACGCCCGGCAGAAGATGACCCTCGCCGACGGCACCGAGCTGTCTCCGGCCCTGGGTATCGGCGCCTTCGCCGAGAAGACCCTGGTCGCGGCCGGGCAGTGCACCAAGGTCGACCCGGCCGCGTCGCCGGCCGCGGCAGGCCTGCTGGGCTGTGGCGTGATGGCGGGCATTGGCGCGGCGATCAACACCGGTGCGGTCACCCGCGGTGACTCCGTGGCCGTCATCGGCTGCGGAGGCGTCGGCGACGCGGCAGTCATGGGCTCCCGGCTGGCGGGTGCGTCGAAGATCATCGCGGTGGACATCGACGACCGCAAGCTCGCCACTGCCACATCCTTGGGCGCCACACACACCATCAACTCGCGGGACATGGACCCGGTGGCGGCCGTACGCGAACTGACCGGCGGCTTCGGCGCGGATGTGGTCATCGAGGCGGTCGGCCGCCCGGAGACGTACCGGCAGGCCTTCTACGCCCGTGACCTGGCCGGCACGGTCGTCCTCGTCGGCGTCCCCACGCCCGAGATGAAACTCGAACTGCCGCTGCTGGACGTCTTCGGCCGCGGCGGGGCGCTGAAGTCCTCCTGGTACGGCGACTGTCTGCCCTCGCGGGACTTCCCGTTGCTGATCGATCTGTATCTCCAGGGCCGTCTGGATCTCGACGCGTTCGTCAGCGAGACGATCGCCCTGGACGGGGTCGAGGATGCCTTCGCCCGGATGCACAAGGGCGACGTGCTCCGCTCGGTGGTCGTGTTGTGACGGCCGCCCGCATCGGACACCTGGTCACGTCCGGCACCTTCAGCCTGGACGGCGGCACCTGGGACGTCGACAACAACGTGTGGATCGTGGGCGACGACGAAGAGGTGATCGTCATCGACGCCGCTCACGACGCCGACGCCATCGGCGCCGCCGTCGGCGGCCGGCGGCTGCGGGCCATCGTGTGCACCCATGGCCACGACGACCACATCGACGCCGCTCCCGCTCTGGCCGACGCGACCGGTGCGCCGATCCTGATCCATCTCGACGACCGCCTGCTGTGGAAGCACACCCACCCGGACCGGAACCCTGACGGCTACCTCTCCGACATGCGCCGAATCCGTGTGGCCGACCTCGAACTGACCGTGCTGCACAGCCCCGGACACACGCCCGGCGCGATCAGTCTGCACGCTCCGTCACTGGGTACCGTCTTCACCGGCGACACCCTGTTCGCCGGCGGCCCGGGCGCCACCGGGCGGTCGTACTCCTGCTTCCCGACGATCGTCCGTTCCATCCGTGACCGGCTGCTGGTGCTGCCGCCGGAAACGGTGGTCCGCACCGGCCACGGCGAGTCGACCACCATCGGCGCCGAAGCCCCGCACCTCGAGGAGTGGATCGCCCGGGGCCACTGAGTCCGACGAAGCCGCCGCCTTGGCCGGATGGCGGAGACGCCACGGTCGGTGCGCACAGTGCGCACGGTGCGTTGCCTTGCCGACCGCCGCCTGCGGACCAGGCGAATGTGAGGAGTCGATCGCCTCTGCGGAGGCCGGGTTGTCCCGGAAGGCGGCGTCGGCAGGCCGATCACCTCGTCGAACGCTACCCGCCCGACCTCGGCCAAACGGCGTGGGGTTAGGGGTTACAACATTTGAAATCTGTAACCCCAATGTTGTACGGTCCACGCTATGGACGCACGAGTCCCGGGAGTCGCCACGGGTGGCCCGAAGGCCCTGTCGAACAACTGGCGGGACGAGGACGAGCAGCGGAGTACTCGACCTCGTCACCAGGGACGCCTGCATGTGGTCCCTGGTGCGGGACCTCGACGCGACCGCGGAGCGCCATGCGCCGGTGACATCGGCGACGCGTCGGCGTCGGACTTCGTCTCCTCATCGCCGTTGCGCGGGGTCGCTCCGCCCAGGAGGGGCATGCCCCTGCTCGATGCCCTCGACGTGGACGAACTCGCCGCCGACTGCGCGAAGCGGGGCGGGCGGTGCGCTCTCCTGCTCACGGTGACGCCGCCGGGCGCCTGCTGGTGCGCGGTTGGAGCTGGTGGCCGGTGTTGTGGACGCTCCGGCGTCGCACCGAGGCGGAGGCGTCGGAGCGCCGGTCGTTGGCACGGCTGCTCAGTTACACAGTCGGCTATGAGCACAGTCAGGTGTTCGTTCACCGGGAGGTAGGAGTCATGGAAACACGGCAGCTCGGGGCCGGTGGTCCGCGTGTCTCGGCGTTCGGCCTGGGTTGTATGAGGATGTCGAACAGCACCGCTGCGGCAGATGAAGCGGAGGGCATTGCGACGATCCGTGCCGCGCTCGACGCGGGAGTCACCCTGCTGGACACCGGTGACTTCTACGGAACAGGCCACAATGAGGACTTGATCCGCCGGGCGTTGTCCGCCGAGGGCCGGGAAAAGGCCGTTCTGAGCGTGAAGTTCGGCGCGATGACGGATCCTGATGGGAACTTCGGCGGCATGGACGGGCGCCCGCAGGCCGTGAAGAACTATCTGGCCTACTCGCTGCAGCGGCTCGGCACCGACCACGTCGACATCTATCGCCCGGGCCGCCTCGATCCGACGGTGCCGATCGAGGACACGATCGGAGCCATCGCCGAGATGGTGCATGCCGGGCACGTGCGTGCGATCGGACTGTCGGAAGTCGGTTCGGAGACGATCCGGCGGGCTCACGCGGTTCACCCGATCGCCGATCTGCAGGTCGAGTACTCCCTGTTCAGCCGCGGCATCGAGGGCGGTGTCCTGGACACCTGCCGGGAGCTGGGCATCGCCGTAACGGCCTACGGGGTGCTCTCCTACGGGCTGCTGAGCGGAAACTGGACGCGGCAGGCCCCCTCACCGACGGACCTTCGGGCGTTGCTGCCGCGCTTCCAGGACGGCAACGTCGAGAGCAACCTCGAACTGGTCCAGGCACTGCACGAGATCGCCGAAGCCCGTGGAGCCACGGCGGCGCAGTTGGCCATTGCCTGGGTGCTCGCCAAGGGCCGCGAGCTGGGTGACATCGTCGCCATTGTCGGGTCACGCACGCGTCAACAGCTGGCCGAGGCGCTGCCGGCGGCCGGGTTGGTCCTGACCAAGGAGGAGCTGGCAGCGATCGAGAAGGCAGTACCGATCTCCGCGGTCGCCGGGGATCGCGGAACGCCGGGCAACAGGAACGGAGAGCGCTGAATGCGTTCGGGCACGGCGCTGGACGCCGAGACCGTCCTGGCCGCCACCGAGGACGTGCTGCGCCGCTACGGGCCGGAGAAGGCCACGGTGCTGGACGTGGCGCGCGCTCTGGGCGTCAGCCACGCCAGCGTCTACAAGCACTTCCCGTCCAAGGCAGCACTGCGCGAAGCCGTCACCCGGCGCTGGATCAGCCGCGCGCACGGCAACCTCGCGACGGTCGCGGCCGACACCCGTTTCGCAGCGCCCGAGCGGCTGCGCATCTGGCTCACCGCGCTGTTCGCCTCCAAGCGAGCGGTGACGTCCGAGGACCCGCAACTCTTCGCCACCTACCGGGTTCTGGAGGCCGAGCACAGTGGCGCGGTCGCCGACCACATTGCCGACCTGATTGAGCAACTGCGCGTCATCATCGCCGACGGAGTCGCCAGCGGGGACTTCCCCTCGGCCGACCCTGCCGCGACGGCGCGGACCGTCTTCGAAGCCACCATCGGTTACCACCACCCCGTCCACGCCGCCCAGTGGGAAGCCCCAGGGGCCGACGCCGCCTTGGAGGCCCTCTGCACGCTCCTCCTCGACGGACTGCGCTCTCGCTGACCACCACTACCCCCACCACCGGCCTGGCGGCGCCACGCGCGCATGCCTGAGACTTCCGCGTCACCCGCGTAGCCACCCAGGCCGGCGATGGGCCCTCAACAGCGGCTCGGGCGGCGGTCGGAGACCCTGATCGCCGCGTTCTCCCCGATCGCCGTGCGCACCGGCATGGAGCGCCGGGGGAGCCAGGAGTCCTCTGTCACGAGTACTCCCCGGTTCCCCACGTCGAACGCTTCGTGGAACCCCAGCACGCCCTGCTGACCCCGTGACGGCCCGGATGACCACGCGCACACCCGGGCCGTCACGTGCTCCCTCGCCCTCACTCATTCACTCAAGGAGCTCCCCGTGAGCGATTTGACCCCGGCCGTGGAGCCGCAGGAACACAACTCCTCCGGCTCGCCTCGCCACTTCGGCCTCATATTCGCCGCCCTCATGGCCGCGATGCTGCTCTCGTCCCTGGACCAGACGATCGTCAGCACCGCGCTGCCGACCATCGTCGGCGAGCTGCACGGCGTGAACCACATGGCGTGGGTGACGACCGCGTACATCCTCGCGGCCACCATCGCCATGCCCGTCTACGGCCGCCTCGGCGACCTGCTCGGCCACAAGGTGCTGTTCCTCGGAGGTATCGGCGTCTTCCTCGCGGGCTCCGTGGTCGCGGGCGCGGCACAGGACATGACCTGGCTGATCATCGGCCGGGCCGTACAGGGTCTGGGCGGTGGCGGACTGATGATCACCTCGCAGGCGGTCATCGCCGACCTCGTACCGCCGCGACAGCGCGCGAGATACATGGCCCCGATCGGTGCCGTCTTCGGCCTCTCCGCCGTCGCCGGACCGCTGCTCGGAGGCTGGTTCACCGACAGTATCGGCTGGCGCTGGTGCTTCTGGATCAATCTGCCGGTCGGCGCCCTGGCCCTCGCCGTCGGCGCGTTCGCCCTGCGCCTGCCGCGCAGAGCCGTCGAGGTCGCCTTCGACTACGTCGCCTTCGCCCTCATGGCGGCCGCGGTGACCTGCACGGTCCTGGTTGCCACCTGGGGCGGCACGGAGTACGCCTGGTCCGACCCGCTGATCATCGCCATGTCCGTCGGCGGCCTGCTGGCCTGGGTGCTGTTCTTCCTCTCCCAGAGCCGTTCCGCGGAGCCGATCATCCCGCTGTGGCTGTTCCGCAGCCGGATCTTCAACATCGCCACCCTGATCGGACTGCTGGTCGTCGGTATCGGCATGTTCGCCATCATCGGCTACCTGCCCACGTACTTGCAGATGGTGTACGGCCTCAGCGCCACCGAGTCCGGGCTGCTGCTCATCCCCATGGTCGTCGGCATGATGGCCACCGCCCTCCCGTCCGGACGGGTGATGAGCAACACCGGCCGCTACAAGATCTTCCCCATCGTCGGCACGGTCTTGGTGTGCATCGCCGCGCTGCTGATGTCCACCCTGGACACCGAGACCTCACTCGTCCTGGTCTGCGTCTACGTCTTCCTGCTGGGCGCCGGTCTCGGCGGGACGATGCAGCCCCTGGTCCTGGCCGTGCAGAACGACTTCCCCGCCTCCGACGTGGGCACCGCGACCTCCGCCAACAACTTCTTCCGTGAGATCGGCTCGACCCTCGGCACCGCGGTCGTCGGCTCAGTGTTCGCCCACCGCCTCACGGACCAGCTCGGCGACCGCCTCCCGGCCGACGCCGCCAGTACCGTGGGCGACCCCCACTCGATCACCCCGGCCCTGGTCCATTCTCTCCCGGCCGAGATCCAGGACGCGGTGATCCTGGCTTACCAGCACGCCCTGACACCGGTCTTCCGCTACCTGCTCCCCGTATTCCTTCTCGGCCTCGTGCTCGCCTTCCTCCTCCCGGAGAAGAAGCTCGCCGACGGCGACGACAACGACCCCACGACGACGCCGGCCGCCCAGCCCGGTGAGACAGGGCCGGACAACGCTGAGGTACCGGCGCCGACCGGGCAGTGAGCCGCAGGCGTCAGCCACACGATCCGGGACGGTCAACTGTTGGACAGGCCCCCGGGTGAAAGCGGTGAGGGCGGGCCGGAGTGGGCCCGCCGTCACCATGCGGGGCAGGGGGGAGCTGCCCCGCGTCTGCGGCGCCCGTCCCGGTTATGCGGTGGCCTCCCGAGGCGGTGTCGCGCCGCCCTTCTTCGCCTTCTTCTCGGCGCGCTCGCGGTCACGCTGCTGCTTTGCCTCCTCCTTCCTGCTCCGGTCAGCGGCCTCTTCCATGGCCTTGAGTTCGGCGCGGAGGGAGTCGGCCGGGCGGCGTTCGAGGACGGCGTCGTAGCGCATGGCCAACTGGTCCAGGGCCTGGGTGTCGGACTCCCCGACCTCGGCCAGGATGGCCGTGCTGCCCAGCGGGACCTGCTGGGCGAAGACGCCGACGGCGGTGGTGGCCCGTTCGGCCCGCTTGTAGTCGTGGCCTCCCCCGATCAGCGCGCCGACACCCCAGCCCATCAGCACGCCGAGGGGCCCGCCGAGGATGCCGACGAGCGAGCCGACCAGCCCGCCGACCGCCGTGTTCCGCCCCTCCTCGCCGTCCATGCCCTCGGGTACGCGCACCGCGCCGTCCACGAGGCGCTCCACCAGGACGGCGGCACGCACCTCGGTCGTGGCGGGGCTGAGGTGCTTCAGTTCGCTGAGCGCCTGATATGCGGCGGCGCGGTCGGCGAAGCGGAGGGCGACGGCGTTCTCGTTCACGGACATGAGCTCTCTCCTAGGGGCGGCAGGCATCCCCGGCCCACGGGCGGTGGTGCCTGGATTGGCGAGGTCTCCCTCATCTGTGAGACAGTATGTATCGAAGAGAGCTTGTGAGTCAACATGTCTCATAGAAGTCCCGGGAAAGGTGCCAGATGCCGCGTGCCAACGACGATCCCCGCGCCCGCCGCAGCCGCGCCGCAGCGCTGGCCGCCGCCACCGAACTTCTCGTCGAAGGAGGGCCCGAACGTGTCACTCACACCGCTGTCGCCGAGCGGGCCGGAGTCGGTCGCGCCACCGTCTACCGGCACTGGCCCGACCAGCAGGCCCTCCTCTTCGACGCACTCGCCAACGACGTCCGTCCTCTGCTCGCCTTCGGCGAAGGCCCGATCCGCCACCAGTTGGTGAGCCAGCTGGAGCAAATGGCCGAGTGGCTGAATCAACCCGTCGCCGTGTCGGTCATCGCCACCGTCGTCGAACGGGCCGAGCGGGACGAGGACGTACGGCGCATCCGTGAAGAGATGTTCGGCCACGCCGACGAGCACTTCGCGGGCGCGCTCGCCGCCGCTGTCGAGCGCGGCGAATTCCGTCCCGGCGTCGAGGGACACGCCAGAGAAGTGGTCTCCCGGATCGTCGGCCCCCTGCTGTTCCAGCGGTTCATGCTCGGCGTACGTCTCGACAAGGACATGGTGATCAGCTCGGTCGATGCCGCGCTCGCCCCCTGGCTGCCGAACGCGTGATGGCCCGATGCGGAGCAGCGGGCCATCACGCGTGTTGCTCGAAGAGCTCGGGGGAGTGCGCTGCGGACATCGGTGGCAGCGCCAGGCAGGTGGCCGCCGGTGCCGCCCAGAGGAGCTCATGCCCGCAGCCGGTCGGCGAGGAAACGCCGAACAGCCTCACCGAGGCCGGCCGGGAGGCGGCTACCGGCTTGGGATGGAGGAGGTCGAGGAACCGCGCCGGGAGCGGGATCCCCAGCCGCTCATGGCGGCGTCCTTCGAATGGGCGAGCCCGGCTGCGGCATGCGCCCGGGCCCGCGACGAAGCGGTGCAGCGCATCGCCCTGATCGCGCTGCGCCTGACGACCTCGGCTCCGTATCACCGCCCGGCAGTCGTCTGGACGTCACGGTGCGCCTTCCGGGCGGCAGCGATGCTCCGGTCGTACTCCGTCGTGGATCTTGGTAAAGCGACGGCCTCTACCTGTCGCCGTGCGCCGGCAGTGGGAGAGACGGGCCGGGTCGGTGTGGAGACACGGCAGAGCGCACCGGGCTGCCTGCGGGGCGCATGCGGCTGGGCCGAGTCCGGATATTGCAGAGCGAGCGCCCTCGGTCGATCATCGTGACGTGTCCGCCCATGTTGTGCTGGTCGGGCCGAGTGGGTGGGGGAGGGCGGTTATATTCGGAGGGTGATCGACAAGGACGGGCATGCTTCGGAGTCGG
>NZ_JBVIPA010000040.1:0-92657 GCF_055578365.1 Streptomyces sp. NPDC033131 | reverse complement strand
TTCCTGCGGCCCTGAGCCACCGTCCGGGTCTTGCGGATCTCGAACATCGCAACCCCTTGAACTGGGGGTGTTGCGACGATCGCTAGAACCTAAGGTTCCAGGGGGAGGACGGGGCCTTTGCGCGCGGAGTGGGCGGAAGTACGTCAACGTGTGTGCTGCGGCTGCCCGGACCTGAAGTTGCCGGGCACGGATGACGGGGTGCGGCCGGACCGCCGCTCGCGCAATCGGCGTCCCCCGCAACCGCGAGACGTTCGAGGCACCCGCGACGACATCGCAGCCCGCCTAGGCTGACCTGCATGCCACCGGCCAAGAAGCGCCCCCGCGCCTATGACCCCGCCAGGATCCGCACGGCCGTGCTCGCCCAGTTCGGGAACGTACGAGACGCCGTACTCGCTCTCAGCCCCGACCAGCTCGCCGCCCCCACCCGGCTCGGCGACTGGACCGTGCAGGACCTGGCCGCGCACCTCACGATGGCCGTCGAGACGGTCAGCCGGAACCTTCGGCGCCCGGAGCCCCCCAAGGCGGAACTCGCTCTGCTGGACTGGCCCTTCGCGACCGCCGTGCGCGCCGCCGGCCTCGCCGAGGACACGAAGGAGCTGGCAAGGGCCAACCCCGACCTCGACGTCCTCTACGCCGGTACGGAACAGCGGCTCAGGGAAGCCCTCGCGAGCGCACCCGCGGCCCGCCTCCTCGCCACCCGGACCGGCGCCATCAGCCTCGCGGACTACCTGGTCACCCGTACCGTCGAACTCGTCGTCCACACCGACGACCTGAACGCCGCCGTCCCCGGCCTCGACATCCCCCACGACCGCCAGGCCCTCGCCGCAGCCACCCGCCTCCTCGCCGACGCGCTCGCCGCCAAGGCCCCCGGCGGCTCCACCGAGGTACGGATCCCGCCGTACGCCGTCGTCCAGTGCGTCGAGGGGCCCCGGCACACCCGCGGCACCCCGCCGAACGTCGTCGAGACCGACCCGCTGACCTGGATCCGCCTCGCCACCGGGCGCCTGACCTGGAAGGACGCGCTCGACGAGGCGAAGGTCAGGGCGAGCGGGGAGCGGGCGGACCTCGGCGGACTGCTGCCGCTGCTGAGCTGACGGCGGCTGACCGGCGGCCGAACGGCGGCAGAGGGGAACCAACCACCCCACCCGCCCCGTCGAATCGGCATGTACAAGCAGAAGGACACGCAGAAGGACAGGCCGCGAGTCACGCCGAGGGACACACGGCAGCACCGGCCGAAGCAGCGACTGGCCCTCACCGCGACCGCGGCCGTGGCCCTCGTCCCGCTCGCCGCGGCCTGCGGCAGCGAGAAGGCCGACGGTGGCTCCGTGAGCGCAGCACCGGCCGTCACCGGCGTCCACTGGAGCATCGACAGCGTCACCGTCGACGGCACCACCCACACCGCCCCCTCGGATGCGCACGTCGAGATCGCCGACGGCAAGGCGGCCGGCAACTACGGCTGCAACCACTTCAACGCCAAGGCCGCCATGGACGGCGACAGCCTGAGGCTCAGCGACGCCATGACCACCGAGATGGCCTGCGAGGGCAAGCCCATGGAGTTCGAGCGGACCCTGTCGCGCACGCTCGTGGACGGCGCCCTCAAGACCGAGGTCGAGGACGGACACCTGACCCTCACCACCGAGGCAGGCGACCGCGTCAACCTCACCAGGACGACCGACGCCTCCCTCTACGGCACGAAGTGGCAGGTCACCTCCCCCGCTGCCAAGAGCAGGGCCCACCTCACCTTCGACAAGAAGGCCGGCAAGGTCTCCGGCAGCCTCGGCTGCAACAAGGTGAACGCGCCGGCGACCGTCAGCGACGGACATATCACCCTCGGCGCTCCGTCCACCACCCGAATGATGTGCGACGCCTCACTCATGAACGTCGAGAAGGAGCTGCTGCGCCTCTTCGACAGCACCGTGAGCTACGAAGTGGATCACCGGACTCTCACGCTGACCAGCGCAAACGACGAGATCGTCACCGCAGTCGTCGGCAGGTGATCCTTTACCGCAGCTCAGCGCCGGACGTTCCCCAATTCGGACCAGTGGACGACCTCGCCTACACTCGGGAACGTGCCACGTGGTGACGGACGACTCAACCACGACCTGCTCCCCGGTGAGAAGGGCCCCCAGGACGCTTGCGGCGTCTTCGGTGTCTGGGCTCCGGGCGAAGAGGTCGCCAAGCTCTCCTACTTCGGGCTCTACGCCCTCCAGCATCGGGGCCAGGAATCCGCGGGAATCGCGGTCAGCAACGGCTCCCAGATCCTCGTCTTCAAGGACATGGGCCTCGTTTCCCAGGTCTTCGACGAGACCTCGCTCGGATCGCTCCAGGGTCATATCGCGGTCGGTCACGCCCGCTACTCGACCACCGGTGCCTCCGTGTGGGAGAACGCCCAGCCGACGTTCCGTGCCACCGCGCACGGCTCCATCGCGCTCGGCCACAACGGCAACCTGGTCAACACGGCGCAGCTCGCCGAGATGGTCGCCGACCTCCCCAAGGACACCAACGGCCGGTCCACCCGGGTGGCCGCCACCAACGACACCGACCTGCTCACCGCGCTCCTCGCGGCCCAGGTCGACGACGACGGCAAGCCGCTGACCATCGAAGAGGCCTCCATCCGGATCCTCCCGCAGGTCCAGGGCGCCTTCTCGCTCGTCTACATGGACGAGCACACCCTCTACGCCGCCCGTGACCCGCAGGGCATCCGCCCGCTGGTCCTCGGCCGCCTGGAGCGCGGCTGGGTCGTCGCCTCCGAGTCCGCCGCCCTCGACATCTGCGGCGCGGCCTACGTCCGGGAGATCGAGCCGGGCGAGTTCATCGCGATCGACGAGAACGGTCTGCGCACGTCCCGATTCGCGGAGGCGAAGCCCAAGGGCTGCGTCTTCGAGTACGTGTACCTGGCCCGCCCCGACACCGACATCGCGGGCCGGAACGTGTACCTCTCCCGCGTGGAGATGGGCCGCAAGCTCGCCAAGGAAGCCCCGGTCGACGCCGACCTGGTGATAGCGACTCCGGAGTCCGGCACCCCCGCCGCCATCGGCTACGCGGAGGCCTCCGGCATCCCCTTCGGCGCGGGTCTGGTGAAGAACGCGTACGTCGGCCGTACGTTCATCCAGCCCTCCCAGACGATCCGTCAGCTCGGCATCCGCCTGAAGCTGAACCCGCTGAAGGAAGTCATCAGGGGCAAGCGCCTGATCGTCGTGGACGACTCGATCGTGCGCGGCAACACCCAGCGCGCCCTGGTCCGCATGCTCCGCGAGGCGGGCGCGGCGGAGGTCCACATCCGGATCTCGTCGCCGCCCGTGAAGTGGCCCTGCTTCTTCGGCATAGATTTCGCCACCCGCGCCGAGCTCATCGCCAACGGCATGACGATCGACGAGATCGGCACCTCGCTGGGCGCCGACTCCCTCTCGTACATCTCCATCGACGGCATGATCGAGGCGACCACCATCGCCAAGCCGAACCTCTGCCGCGCCTGCTTCGACGGCGAGTACCCGATGGACCTCCCGGACCCCGAGCTCCTCGGCAAGCAGCTCCTGGAGACGGAGCTGGCCGCCGGGCCCGCCGCCACGGCCGCGGCCGACGCGATCCGCCGCCCGTAGACAGCCCGTCAAGCCCAGTCCGCGAACCCCGGCCCGTCAAGCCGTTACACCTGCTCACCTGCAGTACGACACGAAAGTTCTCACCGTCATGTCTGAGACAACTGGTGCCAGCTACGCAGCGGCGGGCGTCGACATCGAAGCGGGCGACCGCGCCGTCGAACTGATGAAGGAGTGGGTGAAGAAGACGCAGCGCCCCGAGGTCCTCGGCGGCCTCGGCGGTTTCGCCGGCCTCTTCGACGCCTCCGCCCTCAAGCGCTACGAGCGCCCCCTCCTCGCCTCCGCCACGGACGGCGTCGGCACGAAGGTCGACATCGCGCGCCAGCTGGGCGTCTACGACACCATCGGCCACGACCTGGTCGCGATGGTCATGGACGACATCGTGGTGTGCGGCGCCGAGCCGCTGTTCATGACCGACTACATCTGCGTCGGCAAGGTCCACCCCGAGCGGGTCGCCGCCATCGTCAAGGGCATCGCCGAGGGCTGTGTCCTCGCCGGCTGCGCCCTGGTGGGCGGCGAGACGGCCGAGCACCCCGGTCTCCTGGGCCCCGACGACTTCGACGTCGCCGGCGCCGGTACCGGCGTGGTGGAGGCCGACCGCCTGCTCGGCCCGGATCGCATCCGTACGGGTGACGCGGTCATCGCCATGGCGGCCTCCGGTCTTCACTCGAACGGGTACTCGCTCGTCCGGCACGTCCTGCTGAACCAGGCCGGCCTGTCGCTGGAGGCGCGGATCGAGGAGTTCGGCCGCACGCTGGGCGAGGAGCTCCTGGAGCCCACCAAGATCTACTCGCTGGACTGCCTGGCACTGACCCGCACCACCGACGTGCACGCCTTCTCGCACGTCACCGGCGGCGGACTCGCCGCCAACCTCGCCCGCGTCATCCCCGACGGCCTGCACGCGATCGTCGACCGCTCCACCTGGACCCCGGCACCGGTGTTCGACCTCGTCGGCCGGACCGGCTCCGTCGAGCGGCTGGAGCTGGAGAAGACCCTGAACATGGGCGTCGGCATGATCGCGATCGTGCCGGAGGATTCGGCGGACGTGGCCCTGGCCACCCTCGCCGACCGCGGGGTCGAGGCATGGGTCGCGGGTGAGATCACGGACCGCGGCGAGCACGCCACGGGCGCGGAGATGGTCGGCGACTACGCCGTCTGATTCCTACGGATCCCCACGACGTCCGATCCTGACGAGGGCAGAGCAAAACCCGGTCCGGCGGTGGAAGCCGCTGGACCGGGTCACGCAGAGCTAATCGTCAAGCGCCGCGGCGTTGCGACGCGGGACCGGACTCGTCGTCCTCGTCCTCATCGTCGTCGTTGTACAGATCCGCGTACTGGGCGTACGGGTCGTCTTCGTCTTCGTCATCCTCGAACGGCTCGCCGTTCGGAGGTTGATGCGAAGTCGAAGCGCCCAGCTCGCTGGCCAGACGCGACAGGTCAGTCCCGCCGCTGTTGTACTTCAGCTGGCGGGCGACCTTCGTCTGCTTGGCCTTGGCCCGGCCGCGCCCCATGGCTCGACCCCCTCGGTGACGGGGCTCGACGGCCCCAGAGTCTTGACACGCGTTCATGATCTGGAACGGACTCTCCGTGGAGAGACCGGTCCGTAGGGCATCCACGGTACCTGAGCCCACGCCCATACGGTACGTCGCCCACAGGACGTGCCCGGACCCAGAACCCGCGAGGTGCCCCTTCCTCGCTGGTCAACCGCGATTTTAACCACCTTTTCGCGGCCGACCCGCCGACGAACGTGAGAGTTCTCTCTAAGAGTGCGCCGACGGGTACCGGTCAAACCCGCGAGATGGCCGCGCGCGTCATCTCATCGCGCCCGGCGGGCCGCGGCGGCCTCGTGCATCCGCTGCTCGGCGATCCGGTCGGCCGCGGCGGCCGGCGGGATCCCGTCAGCCTTCGCACGTGCGAATATGGCCAGCGTGGTGTCGAAGATCCGCGCGGCCTTCGCCCGGCACCGCTCGAAGTCGAACCCGTGCAGCTCGTCGGCGACCTGGATGACCCCGCCGGCGTTCACCACGTAGTCCGGCGCGTAGAGGATCCCGCGGTCGGCGAGGTCCTTCTCGACGCCCGGGTGGGCGAGCTGGTTGTTGGCCGCGCCGCACACGATCCTCGCGGTGAGCACCGGCACGGAGTCGTCGTTCAGCGCCCCGCCCAGCGCGCACGGGGCGTAGACGTCGAGCCCTTCGAGGCGGATCAGCGTCTCGGTGTCGGCGACGGCCGTCACTGACGACGCGTGCCGGTCGAGGATCCGCCGTACGGCCTCCTCGCGCACATCGGTGATCACGACCTCGGCACCCTCGGCGAGCAGGTGCTCCACCAGGTGGTGCCCGACCTTGCCGACGCCCGCGACGCCGATCCGGCGGTCGCGCAGCGAGGGGTCGCCCCAGAGGTGCTGCGCGGAGGCGCGCATGCCCTGGTAGACGCCGAAGGCGGTGAGGACGGAGGAGTCGCCGGCGCCGCCCTGCTCGGGCGAGCGGCCGGTCGTCCAGCGGCACTCCCGGGCGACGACGTCCATGTCGGCGACATACGTACCGACGTCGCACGCGGTGACGTACCGGCCGCCGAGCGAGGCGACGAACCGGCCGTACGCGAGCAGCAGCTCGTCGCTCTTGTGCCGGTCCGGATCGCCGATGATCACGGCCTTGCCGCCGCCGTGGTCGAGACCGGCCATGGCGTTCTTGTACGACATGCCGCGGGCGAGGTTCAGCGCGTCGGCGACGGCCTCCGCCTCGCTCGCGTACGGGTAGAAGCGCGTACCGCCGAGCGCGGGGCCCAGGGCGGTGGAGTGGATCGCGATGACGGCCTTGAGACCGCTGGCACGGTCCTGGCAGAGCACGACTTGCTCATGGCCACCCTGGTCCGAGTGGAACAGGGTGTGCAGTACATCAGCAGGTGCGCCGGTTACGTCGGTCACTGTGGTGACTCCTGAAGTAAAGAGCGGCGGTCGGAGGCAGCTCCCGTACGGGTGGCGGGGGCTGTGAGCATGAGATTAGGGCCTGGGTGTCCCCGGGCGCCGCGCAGTGCTCGGGAAGACCTCCTCCCGGAGTACGTCCGTGCGACGATTTGCATGATTTTCCCGCTCGCTGCTGTGCGGGTCTCGCAGGTTTTCCCGGCAGTCGGAGGGGGAGGGAGCAGGCGTGCCCAAGGTGTCCTCGGTGATCGTCCCGTACACGACCTATCTGCGCGTGTACGAGCCGCTGGCCGCCTTCCCGGAGCCGGAACGCGACCACTGGGCGCGCTACGCCGGCCGCCCCGACCGTCCCTCGTACCAGGACGAACTCCGCCGCTCCCTGGCCGATCTGCTGCCCACCCCGCCCATCGCGGTGCCGGTGCACGAGAGCGGCGACGCGTTCGTGCTGGAGGTCGACGGGGTGGTGTGCGTGTGCCCCTGGCGCACCCGGCTGCGCGGCTGGCAGGCCCTGGGCGAGCTCGGCGAGGAGCTTCCCGGCACGGTCCTGGAAGCGGTGCTGCCCGAGGTCGTACGGCGCCAGGCGGCCCTGGACTACGAACGCTGGCTGGCCCGCAACCCGGACGCGCGGCCGTGGATCCGTACGGCGACCTGGCAGGTGCCGCTGAGCTGGTTCGTGCTGGTCTCCGACGAGGAGCGCCGCTTCGACAAGGGCTCCGGCGAGGTCCCCCCGGCGCTGCGGTACCGGACGCCGATGGTGGAGGCCCGGCGGCGCGTGGCCCGGGCCCTGCGGGCGCTCAAGGAGGCCATGGACGAGGGGCCGCTGATCGACGGCCTGGTGGACGTCGGGCGCTGGCTGGAGGAGTTCCACCCGCGCTCGCTGGTGGAGCTGGACTACGGCGGCCTGGTGCACACGTTGCCGGCCGGCGAGCTGGAGGACGACCACTCGGCGGCCGACGTGGCCGAGGGCATCGCGGCGCTGCGCAGCGGTGACGGGGTCGCGGCGGGCGAGGCGTACGCGCGGCTCGTGGAGCGGTGGCGGTCGGTGCGGAACCGCCGGTCGGCGAACTGAACGTGCCGTAGGTCACGAACTGACGTTTGACCTGACGCCCGTTTTGGGGTTTCGTCCTCGGACCGAGGTTTGTCCTCGGTGTCCTGAGGTTTCGTCAACAAGGGACGTTGGTCCCGATCCGGGGCCTTTACTGCCAAGCGTGACGGACCGCACGTACGCGGCCCTTGCGCCCCTTGCCCCTCCTCATGCCAAAATAGGACAAGGAGTCCGGGGGAACTCCGTACGCCCCGTTCTGTCTCAGTACGGGGCGGAATCTCAGCATTGCACGCTTTGGGGGGTCTGATGACTCCTGATCGTCCTGTGACTGATCGTCACAGTGTCGTGACTGTCCGCTATGGCATGGTCCATCGGCTTCCGTCGCTGATGAACACCTGGAGGGGCAATTCCATCGGTTTGGCCGACGCGGCTGGACAGATGGTGTAGTTGTAGTGCCGAGGACAAGCCGTTCGTCCTATAACCGACTCGACTCGCGTCCGCCATTTCGGGCAACGCGGGTCAAGGTGCAGAATTTAGAGGAAAGAACCGAGAAGGTTCGGTTCTCCCGAGGAGGCCGCTCATGACCGCTCGCACCCCTGATGCCGAGCCGCTGCTGACCCCGGCTGAGGTCGCCACGATGTTCCGCGTCGACCCCAAGACGGTCACGCGGTGGGCGAAGGCCGGCAAGCTCACTTCGATCCGCACGCTCGGCGGGCATCGCCGTTACCGCGAGGCCGAGGTCCGTGCGCTGCTCGCGGGTATCCCGCAGCAGCGTAGCGAGGCCTGAACAACTGAATATCCGGGCAAAACCGGCAGGTACCCCAACTTGCCGCGGCGCCCGGGCCCCTAGCTCCAAGCGACGCGGGCTCTGCCCCAACAGAGCCCACGCCCAAGCCCCTCCAGGCTTCGCAAGCAGTGACAGGGTGCGTCGTCGATCGCGCTGGACTCCGCCGGGTCCAGCGCGATCTTTTTTGTGCTCATGGCGTGGTCGGCGGGGCGGGTCTGTGAGCGGGCTTGTCGGAGTCTGGGGAGGGGTGTCGGATCTCCTGTGGGCGTCCGCTGCCACTGGTGCAATTGCACATATTAAATTGACCAGTTGTAGGTGAGGGGTAAGTACCGCACTTTCAAAAACTCATGCGGTGACACCCGTCACATGCCAGAGTCCTTGTCGCCCGTGCCTCGTGTGCGCTAGAGGAGGCACACCTTCCGGCCCTGTCACCGTCCCACGGCGGAGCGGGTGTTGGGCCGGGCGACACTCACGCGTTCGCGGGCCGCTCGCCCTCGACGCTCTCCTCGGACGTCTGTGCGGTCCGTGGAGCGCCGTCCATCGCCAGCCGCAGCAGGCGATGGCAGATCGGGCAGTGGCGCGTCAGATGGCGGTAGGAGGAAGCGGCCGACAGGTGCGCACGGAGCAATGCCCGAGTCTCGTGCCTGACCGATGCCGTCATACCCCACCTCCAGGGGGCCGCAAGGAAGCGGGCCCTGGTTTCTGGGTACCGAGCGAAAGTGACGGCGTCAAGACCGCAGGGGGGCGCGAGGAGCCCGCAGAGAGCGGCGGGGACGCGAGAGAGCCCGGGTCCGAAGACCCGGGCTCTCTCTTCTTCTACTGCGGTCCTGACGGGATTTGAACCCGCGGCCTCCACCTTGACAGGGTGGCGAGCACTCCAAGCTGCTCCACAGGACCAGGTTTCGCAGTGCGATTCCTGCGTTGCGCTGCGAGAAGAGACTCTACAGGAGGGTGAGCCCGCTGGTCGAACTCACCCGGTGTGCAGGTGCCGTTACGGCACGGCGGCGTCGATCGCCTTCACGATCCGCTTGTCGGAGACCGGGTACGCCGTGCCGAGCGCGTGGGCGAAGTAGCTGACACGGAGCTCCTCGATCATCCAGCGGATGTCCAGGACAGAGGACGGGACCGGGCGGCCCTGGGGCATCTGCTCGAGCAGCCAGGCGTACTCGTCCTGCATCTCGTGGACCTTCTCCATGCGGGTGGTGTCCCGCTGGACGCCGGTCGGCATCTGCTGGAGGCGGCGGTCCGCGGCGACGAGGTAGCGCATGAGGTCGGGGAGACGCCGTATGCCCGCCTCCGTCACGAAGCCGGGCTTCACCAGGGCGTCCAGCTGCCTGCGTACGTCCTGGAGGTTCGCCAGCAGCACAGGGCTCCGTACGGTCTTCAGGCGGCGCTCACAGGCCTGCCAGGCGGCGAGGACCTGCTCCACCCGGCCGACCGCGTGGACCGTCGTGTCGACGATCTCCGCGCGCACCTTGTCGTACAGCTTGCGGTACGACTCCTCGTCCCACACCGGCCCACCGAAGTCGCCGATCAGCTTGTCCGCGGCCGCCATCGCGCAGTCGTCGAACAGCGCCTGGACCGAGCCGTGCGGATTCGCGGACAGGGCGAGCTTCTGGGCGTTCGTCAGACGATCACTCGCGAACTTCGCAGGGTTGACCGGGATGTTGCGCAGGATGAGCCGCCGCATGCCCTTCCACATCGCCTCCGCCTGCTCGGCCTCCGTGTCGAAGAGCCGTACCGAGACGGTGTTCGCCGTCGGCCCGTCGTCGACCAGCGCCGGGTACGCCTTGACCGGCTGGCCGGCGCGGCGGGTCTCGAAGACGCGGGTGAGGGAGCCGATCGTCCAGTCGGTGAGGCCCCTGCGCTCCAGGGACTCGCCGCCCTGCCGCTCGGCGGTGGCGGCCGCGGCCTGCGAGAGGGCCTGCCGCGCCTTCGGCTTCAGCTGGAGCTTCAGCGCCTCCAGGTCCTTGTCCTCGGCCAGGTTGCGGCGGCGCTCGTCGACGATCCGGAAGGTGATGCGCAGGTGCTCGGGGACCCTGGACCAGTCGAAGTCGTCCGCGGTGAAGGGGACCCCGACCATGCGCTTGAGTTCACGCGCCATGGTGGTGGTGAGCGGTTCCTGGAGAGGGGCCGCCGTGTCCAGGAAGCGCTTCGCGAAGTTCGGTGCCGGCACGTAGTTGCGGCGGATCGGCTTCGGGAGGGACCGGATCAGCTCCGTGACCAGCTCTTCCCGCAGGCCCGGGATCTGCCAGTCGAAGCCCTCGTCGGTGACCTGGTTGAGGACCTGGAGCGGGATGTGGACGGTCACACCGTCGGCGTCCGCGCCGGGCTCGAACTGGTACGTCACCCGGAACTTGAGCGGCCCCTGCCGCCACGAGTCCGGATAGTCGTCCTTCGTGACCGCCTCCGCCGACTCCCGGATGAGCATCTCGCGCTCGAAGTCGAGGAAGTCGCCCTGCTCGTGCCGCTTGTGCTTCCACCAGGAGTCGAAGTGGGCGCCGGACACGACGTGTTCGGGTACCCGCTCGTCGTAGAAGTCGAAGAGCGTGTCGTCGTCCACCACGATGTCCCGGCGCCGGGCGCGGTGCTCCAACTCCTCGACCTCGCTGAGGAGTCTGCGGTTGTCGGCGAAGAACTTGTGATGCGTGCGCCAGTCGCCCTCGACCAGGGCGTTGCGGATGAAAAGCTCGCGGGAGGTCTCCGGGTCGATCCGGCCGTAGTTGACCTTGCGCTGGGCGACGATCGGGACGCCGTAGAGCGTGACCTTCTCGTACGCCATCACCGCGGCCTGGTCCTTCTCCCAGTGTGGTTCGCTGTACGTCCGCTTGAGCAGGTGCTCGGCCAGGGGTTCGACCCACTCGGGCTCGATCTTGGCGTTGACGCGGGCCCAGAGGCGGGAGGTCTCCACGAGTTCGGCGGACATCACGAAGCGCGGCTGCTTCTTGAAGAGGGCTGAGCCCGGGAAGATCGCGAACTTGGCGCTCCGCGCGCCCAGGTACTCGTTCTTGTTGCCGTCCTTCACGTCCTTCATGCCGACGTGCGAGAGCAGACCGGCGAGGAGGGAGACGTGGACGCTCTGCTCGGCCGCGTCCTCGTCGTTCGGATGGATGCCCATCTGCTTGGCGACGGTCCGCAGCTGCGAGTAGATGTCCTGCCACTCGCGGATGCGCAGGAAGTTCAGGTACTCCTGCTTGCACATGCGCCGGAAGGAGGAGGAGCCTCGCTCCTTCTGCTGCTCACGGACGTACCGCCACAGGTTGAGATAGGCGAGGAAGTCGCTGGTCTCGTCCCGGAACCGGGCGTGCTGCTGGTCGGCCTGGGTCTGCTTGTCGGCGGGGCGCTCGCGCGGGTCCTGGATGGACAGCGCGGCCGCTATGACCATGACCTCGCGGACACAGCCGTTCTTTTCCGCCTCCAGGACCATGCGCGCCAGGCGCGGGTCGACGGGCAGCTGCGCGAGCTTGCGGCCGGTGTCCGTGAGCCGCTTGCGTACGTCTTTCTGCGCCGGGTCCAACGCCCCCAGTTCCTGCAGGAGCTGGACGCCGTCGCGGATGTTGCGGTGGTCCGGCGGGTCGATGAAGGGGAACTTCTCGATGTCGCCGAGGCCGGCGGCGGTCATCTGCAGGATGACGGAGGCCAGGTTCGTACGGAGGATCTCGGCGTCCGTGAACTCCGGGCGGGCCTCGAAGTCCTCCTCGCTGTAGAGGCGGACGCAGATGCCGTCGCTGGTGCGCCCGCAGCGGCCCTTGCGCTGGTTGGCGCTGGCCTGCGAGATCGCCTCGATGGGGAGCCGCTGGACCTTGGTGCGGTGGCTGTAGCGGGAGATGCGGGCGAAGCCGGGGTCGATGACGTACTTGATGCCCGGGACGGTGAGGGAGGTCTCGGCGACGTTGGTGGCCAGAACGATCCTGCGCCCGGTGTGCTGCTGGAAGACGCGATGCTGCTCGGCGTGCGAGAGCCGGGCGTAGAGGGGAAGCACCTCGGTGAACCGGTACTTCTTCTTCTCCAGCGCGTCCGCGGTGTCGCGGATCTCCCGCTCCCCCGAGAGGAAGACGAGGATGTCGCCCTTGCCCTCGGCCTGCAGCTCCTCGACGGCGTCACAGATCGCGGTGATCTGGTCGCGGTCGGAGTCCTCGGCGTCGTCCTCGAGCAGGGGCCGGTACCGCACCTCCACGGGATACGTCCGCCCGCTGACCTCGACGATCGGGGCGTCGCCGAAGTGCCGGGAGAAGCGCTCGGGATCGATGGTCGCCGAGGTGATGACGACTTTCAGATCCGGCCGCTTGGGCAGCAGCTGGGCCAGGTATCCCAGCAGGAAGTCGATGTTGAGGGACCGCTCGTGGGCCTCGTCGATGATGATCGTGTCGTAGGCGCGCAGCTCGCGGTCGGTCTGGATCTCGGCGAGCAGGATGCCGTCCGTCATCAGCTTGACGAAGGTGGCCTGCGGGTTCACCTGGTCGGTGAACCGCACCTTCCAGCCGACGGCTTCGCCGAGCGGCGTGTCGAGCTCTTCCGCGACCCGCTCGGCGACGGTACGGGCGGCGATCCGGCGGGGCTGGGTGTGCCCGATCATGCCCTTGACGCCCCGCCCCAGCTCCAGGCAGATCTTGGGGATCTGGGTCGTCTTCCCGGAGCCGGTCTCTCCGGCGACGATCACGACCTGGTGATCACGGATGGCCGCCGCGATGTCGTCCTTCTTCTGGCTGACGGGCAGCTGCTCGGGGTAGCTGACGGCGGGCACCCGTCCGCGCCGGGCGCTCATCCGCTCCTCGGCCTTCGCCACCTCCGCCTCGATCTCGGCGAGAACGGCGGCACGAGCCTCCGGCTTACGGATCCGGCGCGCGCCTTCGAGCCTGCGCCCGAGCCGGTGCGCGTCGCGCAGGGCCAGCTCGGTCAGGCGGGGGGCGAGGGCGCCGAGGTCGGGGGTGCCCGGAGCGGAGGCGCCGGGGGCGGGGTGCGTAGACATACGCGGTCCAGGATCTCATCCCGGGGAAAATCGTGGCGAACGCTTTTGCGGAGGGGAGTACGACATACAAGAAAGCCCCGATCCGAAGATCGGGGCCTTGCCTGTGGCTGGGGCCGGGATCGAACCGGCGACCTATCGCTTTTCAGGCGATCGCTCGTACCAACTGAGCTACCCAGCCACGAGGTTTCCGAGGAAACCTCAGCGGTCCTGACGGGATTTGAACCCGCGGCCTCCACCTTGACAGGGTGGCGAGCACTCCAAACTGCTCCACAGGACCTTGCTGTTGTGCGAACCGGTGAACCCAGTGTCCCACAAGGTTTTGCGTGTCCCCACCGAGTTTCCGCCGCTCTCACTGGTGAGTGCGGAGGGGCTCGTCAGCTGGGGTGACGTCGCTGCAGCAGCGTATCAGAGGATGAGCTGGGCTCTGAAAACGAGCTGGGTGCGGGGGGCTGGAGGGCGGCTGGAGGCTCGCTCGGGACGTGGTCCAGGGTCGTCGCCCGTGGGGGCGGGGTCTGGAACGCTCGGCCAGGAGATCTCGAATGTCTCGACACTCGTGACGGGGAGTTCCGCATGCCCGATGCCGAATGTTCCACCGTGTCTTCCGCCGAATCCCATGCCGGGCCCTTCCGCGAAGCCGGCACCGCGACCCTTCTCCGGCAACTGGTGCTGGCGGCCGGGCCGCTCAACGTGCTCCAGGCCGGCTGTCCGGACGAGTCGTCCACCGCGTGGATCGCGGCGGCGCTGCGGGAGAACGGGAGGGGCCGGGTCGTGTGCTGCGAGCCGGACACCGTACGGGCCGAGGTGGCCGCGGCGGCGGTCGAGAAGGCCGGGCTCGGACGGTACGCGCAGGTGCGCACGGGCAGTCCGGAGCGGTTGCTGCCGGCTGTTCCCGGGCCGGTCGACCTGCTGGTGCTCGGCGGTTTGCCGGAGTCCTTCCTGACGCTGCTGAAGCTGGTGGAGCCCCGGATGCTGCCGGGAGCGGTGGTGGTGGCGTACGGCGTCCGTGACGTTCCGGCGCGGGGCGCGGAGTTCCTGACCCACATCCGGGTGCCCGGCAGCGGTTACGTCTCGCTGCCGCTGCCCTTCGGCGGCGGCGTGGAGATGGCCGTCTGCGCGGCCTGACCCGTCCCCAGGGCTCAGGACCCAGGACTCAGAACTCACACCGAGGAGCGTCGTGTCCCTTCGTCCGTTCAATCCCGCGTTCCTGCCCGAGGGGCATCCCGACAAGAAGGACCGCGGCACCGTGCCGGGGGCCGTGTGGCGGGGGCTGGTGCGCTACTGCCTGCGGCCGGCGTACCGGGCTCTGGTCGCGCTCGGCTCCACGCATGTGGCCGGCCTGTGGCATCCGGAGTTCGGCCCCGTGTGCCGTCCTGTCGAGGACGGGCCGCCCACCTACAGGGCATCTCGAGCGCCCCTCCAGAGCGGGCCGGAAGCCTGGCCGCACCATCCCCCTTCCCGAGGAGAACTGTGATGAGCGACGTACGTCTGATCGGTACCTGGACCACGCGGCTGGACGACGACGGAAAGGCCGTTCCCGGACTCGTCTCCTTCTCGTCGGACGGCTCGGTCGTCTCCACCCAGCTCAACACCAAGAACATCGGCCTCGGCACCTGGCGCTCCACGGGCCCTGACACCTTCGAGTACGGCTTCCACATCCTGGCCGCCGACCCCGAGGGCAAGCACGTCGGGGAGGCCCATGTCCGGGTGTCGGGGGAGTTCGTCTCGGACACCGAGTGGCAGGGCGCCGGCGGCGCGGAGTTCTTCGACCCGCAGGGCACCAAGCTGCGCGGCCACGCGGGCTCCAAGGTGACCGCCGGCAAGTTCGGCATCGACGACTGATGCGGGCGGCGGCGCTGCGGGACCGTATCGGCGGCGAGCTGGTCCTGCCGGACGATGCGGGCTTCGCCCTGGCCAGACAGATCCAGAACACCGAGTACGACACGATCGAGCCGCACGCCGTCGCGTACTGCGCCTCCGAGCGGGACATCGCGCTGTGTGTGCGCCATGCCCGGGACCAGGGGCTGCGGTTGCACGTCCGGGGCGGCGGCCACAGCTTCAACGGCTGGTCGACGGGCGAGGGACTGGTCGTCGACCTGTCCCGGATGAACCACGCCGTGGCCGAGGGGCCCGTGGTGCGGCTCGGGGCGGGCGTCCAGTCGCTGGACGCGCTGGACGCCCTGCGGACCCAGGGCCGGCAGATCGTCACCGGGACGTTTCCGACGGTCGGTGCGGCCGGGTTCCTGACCGGCGGCGGGATCGGCTGGCAGACCAGGAGCTTCGGGCTGGGCAGTGACCGGGTCACCGCGGCGCGTGTGGTGCTCGCGGACGGCAGGACCGTGCGCTGCTCGGCCGTCGAGGAGCCCGATCTCCACTGGGCGCTGCGCGGCGGCGGAGGGGGCACCTTCGGGGTCGTCACCGAGTTCGAGGTCTCCCCGGTCGACGCGGCCGTGCTGACCGGGTTCGAGACGCTCTGGGCGTACGAGGACGCCGTGGACGTGCTGACGGCCTGGCAGGAGTGGGCCGCCGACGGGCCGGACGAGCTCGGCACCTCACTGGTGGTGCTGCCCGGCATGTTCGGGCCCGGCGGGCGTCCCGTGGTCCGCGTCTGGGGCGTGCACCTGGGGACGGCCGAGGAGGTGCGGGCCGGCCTGGACGAACTGGTGGAACGGGCCGGGAGCAAGCCGCTGAGCAGGACGGTCGGCCCGCCGGGCGACTACGCCGAGGTGATGCACGAGGCGCTGTGCGGCTCGAAGACCGTGCCCCAGTGCCATCGCACCGGTACCGGGCCCGAGGCCGAGGGGCACCGGCATCCGTACACCCGGCAGAGCTACCGGCTGACCGGTCGGGCCGCGACCCGTGCGGAGTCGGCGGCGCTGCTCGACGCGTGGGATCCCACGCTGGACGCGGCCGGCCAGGAACGCTACCTGCTGTGCATCGCGCTCGGCGGCGCGGCGAACCGGGTGCCGAGGACCGCGACCGCCTACGCCCACCGGGACGCGCGGTTCCTGATCGGCTATCAGTTCGCCTGCCGTGACGCGGCGACGGACCCGGCGGCCCCGGCGCGGCTGACCGCCCTGGCCGACCGAGCGGCGGCGGCCCTGGCGCCGCTCGCCTGCGGCTCGTACATCAATTTCCCCAGTTCCCGGGTGGGCGAGGACTGGGAGACGGAGTACTTCGGTGAGAACCGGGCCCGGCTGCGCGAGGTGAAGCGGGCCTACGACCCGGAGGACTTCTTCCGGCACGCCCAGAGCATCGGCCACAGTGCCCCGACGACCGAGGTGGAGTCATGAGGACGGATCTGCGGAACAAGGTGGTACTGGTCACCGGGGCGTCCTCGGGCATCGGCCGGGCGACGGCCGTGGCGTACGGGGAGGAGGGGGCCCGGGTCGCGATCACGTACCACTCGAACGAGGACGGCGCCCGGGAGACGGCCCGGCTGGTGACCGAGGCGGGTGGCACGCCGCTGGTGGTGCGCTACGACCTCGCGGACGAGCGGTGCATGCGGGAGGCGGTGGAGCGGGTCGCCGAGGAGTGGGGCGGCATCGACGTGCTGGTGGCCAACGCGGTGGTGTGGAGCGAGGCGATTCCGCGTCCCGGCAGGCCGGTGCCGCGCTTCGAGGACGTGCCGGCGAAGCAGTGGCAGGAGGTGCTGCGCAACTCCGTCGAGGCGGTGTTCCACACCCTGCAGGCGGTGCTGCCGTGGATGCGCGGGCGCCCGTGGGGCCGGGTCGTGCTGGTCGGCGCGGGCCTCGCGGACACCGGCAAGGCGGGCGCGGGGGCGTACGGCGCGGGCAAGTCCGCGCTGTTCGGGCTGATGCGGAGTCTGGCCTGGGAGCTGGGGCCCGAGGGGATCCTGGTCAACATGGTGGTGCCGGGCCAGACCAGCACCGAGACCGTCCGCGCGCACGTGCCGCCCGGCTTTCTGGAGGAGAAGGGCAAGAGCCTGCCGTCGGGGCGGATGTCGGCACCCGAGGACGTGGCGAGCGCCGTTGTCTTCCTCGGCTCCGCCGCCAACGGCAACACCAACGGCGAGACCCTGCGGGTGACGGGCGGAGCCTGACGGGTCCGTCTCCGCGCCGCTGCACCGGGCCCCGTGGCTCTCCTGGGACGTCGGTTTCCCGGAGGGCGGCGGGGCTCACCGCTGCCCGCCCCGTCGCCCGTGCCAGGTGTCGAGTTGTCCTCGACGGTGCTTCGAGAGCAACGGGACACCGTGTGGCGCATGGAGATTCGTAGCCTCGACGGCGACGCGCCGTCGACCATCGCCGCCCTGCTTCCCGGGTTCCGGGAGACCATGAGCCGGGAACTGCCCGGCGATCCGCCGGTGACCGAGGCGCTGCTCGCGCGGCTGTTCCAGCGGCGGCACGGGACGGAGCGGATCGTGCTCGGGGCGTTCGACGGGGACGTTCCGGCCGGTGTGCTGAAGCTCGGCCTCGATCTGGGGGATCCGGACGGGCCGGGGCACGGTTCGCTGTGGGTGTTCCCCGGCTTCCGGCGGCGCGGGGCCGGGCGGGCCCTGGCGGCGGCGGGGCTGGCGGCTCTGCGGGAGCGGGGACGGCCGTTGTTGCTGGCCGACGCTCCCAGGGCGGCGGCCGGTGAGCGTTTCGCCGCGGAGCTCGGGGCGGACCTCGTCGGCGAGAGCGTGCGCAACCGGCTGCGGTTGGCCGGCCCCGCCCGTGCGGTGCTGGAGGCCGCGGCGGCCCGGCCGGTGCCCGGGTACCGGCTGGTGTCGTGGCACGGGCCCTGCCCCGACGACCTCGTGGAGTCCTACGCGCGGGCCTGGAGCGCCCTGGAGGAGCGGGTCAACGGCCGGCCCCGGGTGCGGCGCCCGTCCGCCGGCGACGTACGGGCGCGCGAGGCCGAGGCGGAGCGGGCCGGGCACCTGCCGCACGTGGTGGCGGCGCTGCCCGAGCACGGCACCGTGATCGTCGCGTACAGCACCTTGTTCGTGCGGGACAGCCCGATGGCGGACGCCGGCGAGACGCTGGTGCTGCCGCAGCACCGGCGGCGGGGCCTGGCCACCTGGCTGAAGGCCGAAGTGCTGCTGGGGGCGGCCCGGGTCAACGGCCGCCTCGCCCTGGTCCAGGTCTTCAACGACACCGCCAACACGGCCGTGGTCGCGCTGAACAAGAAGCTCGGCTTCGAGACCGACTCCTACTGGTCGACGTACGCGCTCAAGGCCTGAGCGCCAGAGGGCCGTCGTCCCAGGCCGTCCCCCGCTGATCCGAGCTGATCCGAGCCGATCCGAGCCGATCCGAGCCGATCCGATCCGAGAGGAACCCATGACCACTGTGAGCCCCGCCGGCCGGCGCACACGCAACGCCGAGCTGGTCCGCGATCTGTACGGCACGCTCTACCGCGAGCACCGTTTCGAGGAGGCCGGCCGTTTCTTCCACGCCGACTTCACCGAGCACGATCCCACGGACTGGAAGACGCCGGACCGTGAGTTCCGGGGCCTGCGCGCCGACATCGACCACCTGGTGGCCGACAACGACCGGGTGATGCTGTTCGCCACGTGGACCGGACGCACCCGGGCGGGAGCCGAGCTCAGGCTGCACACCGCCGAGCTGTACCGCCTGCGGGACGGCCGGGTCGCCGAGCACTGGAACGTGGTCGACCGGGACGTGCTCGCCGCGCACGGCGTGGCCTACGGGCCGCCGCAGAGCGGTCAGCCGGCCGCTCCCGGGCTGCACGGACAGCACAGCGACACCGAGCGGGCCAACGCGGAGCTGGTGCTCGGCGCGTACCGCGACGTCTTCAGCGAACACCGGCTGGACCTCGCCGAGCGCTACTACCACCAGGACTACCGGCACCACAACATGCGCACGGACGCGGTGCCGGACGGGCTCGACGCCTTCAAGGCGTTCTTCGCCGACAACCTCGCGGCCTTCCCCGACCTGGTCACCACCGTGGACCACCTCGTCGCCGCCGACGACCGGGTGATGGTCTTCGTGACCTGGACCGGCACGCTCACCGGCGCCTGGAGCGGTGGCGGACCCTCCGGTCTGCCCCTCGAGATGCGCACCTGCGACCAGTTCCGGATCGAGAACGGGAAGGTGGCCGAGCACTGGGAGGTCGTCGACTACCTCGCGCTCGGCAAGGCCGGACTGCCGACTCCGTGAGCGGGCCCGGCATCCGTACCGACAGCCGGAAGACCCGGGCGAAGCGCCCGGCCGAGAACCAGTCCAGAGCCGAGAGAGGGACTCCGCGATGACTTCCCACGACGACAGCGCACCCGTGTCGAACGCGCCCGTCCTGATCGTCGGCGGCAGCCTGGTCGGGCTGTCCGCCGCCGTGTTCCTCGCCCGTCACGGGATCCGCTGCACCCTGGTGGAGCGGCATCCGGGCACCTCCATCCACCCCCGGGCCGTCGGCTACTACCCCCGGACCGGGGAGCTGCTGCGTCAGGCCGGGGTCGAGGAGGCCGCCGTACGGGAGGCCGCGGGCTTCGCGACGCACCGCACCCGGGCCGGGGTGACCTCCCTGGCGGGCGAGGTGCTGTTCAGCAAGGAGGAGCTGGAAGGCGACGACGAGCTCGTGGATCTCACCCCGTCCCGGTTGCTCCTGCTGCCGCAGGACCGGCTGGAGCCGCTGCTGCGGGACCGTGCCGTCGAACTCGGCGCCGACCTCCGGTTCGGCACCGAACTGCTGTCCTTCGCGGAGGACCCGGACGGGGTCACCGCCGTCCTCGGCGACGGAGCCGGCACCAGCACGTTCCGCAGTTCCTACCTGGTCGCCTGCGACGGGCCGCGCAGCACCGTGCGGGAGGCGCTGAAGGTGCCCCGGCAGGGGCGCGGGGTGCTGTCCCGCCATGTGAGCATCGCGTTCGGCGCGGATCTTCGGCCCGTGCTGGGGGAGCGCCGTTACAGCGTGGTCCACGTGAAGAATCCCCAGGTCACCGGGATCCTCGTCCATGACGACACGCTGACCGGGGGCACGCTGATCGTCGGGTACCGGCCCGAGGACGGAGAGAGCCTGGAGGACTTCACCGACGCCCGCTGCGCCGAGCTGGTGGGTGCCGCGATCGGAGCGCCCGGGGTCGAGGTGACGATCCGTTCGCGCTTCCCCTGGGACATGGCGGAGCAGGTCGCCGAGGGGTTCGTGCACGGGAGGGTGCTGCTCGCCGGGGACGCGGCCCATGTCGTGCCGCCGACCGGCGGTTACGGAGCCAACACCGGTATCGCCGACGCCCACAACCTCGCCTGGAAGCTCGCTCTGGTGGTCGACGGCGTCGCCGGGGCCGGTCTCGTCGAGACGTACGACGCCGAGCGGCGGCCCGTGGCGGTCTACACGGCCGGGCAGGGTTCCCTGCAGCTCGCCGTGCGGTCCGGCACCGCCACCCCGGAGCAGCAGGCCGCCGCGGCGGACGCGGTGACCGTGACGACGGGGCAGGCGTACCGGTCCGCCGCGGTCGTCGGGGAACCGGGGAGCGCGGACCTTCCGGTCGCCTCCGACCCGCGGGCGCTGCGCGGTGCGCCGGGGACCCGGGCGCCGTACGCGGAGCTGTCGCGCGGCGGCGAACCCGTCTCCACGCTCGATCTGTTCGGGCGGGAGTTCGTGCTGCTGGCCGGGGAGCGCGGCCGGGAGTGGATGTCGGCCGCCGTGGCCGCCTCGGCGGAGCTGGGGGTGAAGCTCGCCGCGCGCCGCGTGGTGCCCGGCACGGGCGGCGGCGCGGGCACCCTGTCCGACCCGGACGGCCGCTGGGCCGAGCGCTACGGCGGGGTGCGCCCCGAGGGCGCCGTACTGGTCCGCCCGGACGGGTTCGTCGCCTGGCGCTCGACGGGCGCCGACCCCGGCGGTGCGGAGACCGCGACGCTGACGGCGGTACTGCGGAGGGTCCTCGCGCGAGGGTGAGGAGGGGAGCAGGGCCCCGGCCGCGTGCCGGGGCCCTGCTCAGTCGTCCGGGGGGTTCAGGCGGTGCCCGGGTCGTTCTGCAACTCGCCCACGGACTCGACGTACTTGATGAGCAGGCGGGCGAACTCGAGGCGTTCCTGCTCCGGCCAGTCCTGGGTGATGCGCTCGAAGGCCGCTCGCTGGTGGCGGCGGAAACGGGCGAGCGTCTCGTGGCCCTCCGGGGTGAGCTGGAGGATCGTACGGCGGCCGTCGCGCTGGGAGGCCGCGCGGATCAGGTAGCCGGCGGAGATGCAGTCGGAGACCATCCGGCTGGCCACGGAGGGGTCGACCGCCAGCCGTTCGCCCACCACGCCGACGGTGATCTCCTGGCCCTCCTCGTCCGGGCCGTCCTGAACGATGTTGAGGACCAGGGTCCTGGTGAAGTCCTTGCGGGACACCTGCTTCTCGACGTTCAGCGCCTGCGCACGCCGCAGTCGAGAGAAGGCGGGGCCGACGGCGTCGAGCAGTTCCGCTGCCCGCGGCGGGGGCTGGGTCGAAGTGTCCATGTCCGCATTCTAAGCGAGTTGATTACGGCAGACGAGCATCTGTATGCTCTCAATCGACTGCATGACGTAAAGCATATACCTGCTGACCCACATATACCTCGGAGAGGAATCCCACCATGTCCACCGACACATCCGATCGCGACGTCGAGATCGCCTACGACCCCGACGTCGACTTCGACGTGCTCATCGTCGGCGGCGGCCCCGTCGGCATGCTGCTCGCCGCCGAACTGCGCATCTCCCGCGTCCGGGCCGTGGTGCTCGAGCGACTGCCCGAGCGCACCCCGCACTCCAAGGCCTTCGGCCTGCACGCCCGCTCCCTCGAGTCGCTCGACCGGCGCGGCCTGCTCAAACGGTTCCGCGAGGGGGCCCGCTCCTGGAACAACGGCCACTTCGCCGGCCTCGACGAGTGGGTCGACTTCTCCACCCTCGACAGCGCGCACGGCTACGCCCTGCTCTCCGAGCAGACCAGGACCGAACGGCTCCTCGAGGAGCGCGCCACCGAGTTCGGTGCCGAGATCCGCCGGGGCCACGAGGTCACCGCGATACGCCAGGACGCCGACGGCGTCGAGGCCGAGGTGACCGGCCCTGACGGCGCCTACACCCTGCGCGCCGGCTACGCCGTGGGCTGCGACGGCGGACGCAGCCTGGTCCGCCGGGAAGCCGGCATCGACTTCCCGGGCACCGGCGGCAGGGTGACCGCCCGGCTCGGCGACGTGATCCTCGCCGACCGCGAGAACGCCCCCATGGGCATGGAGCGCACCGACCGCGGCCTGCTGTTCTGCGTGCCGCTGGACGACACGTACCACCGGGTGTCCACGTTCGACTTCCAGGCCGAGCGGGAGCCGGGCGCGGAACTCACCCTGGACGAGCTGACCGCCAGCCTGCGCGAGATCTGGGGCAGCGACCTCGGAGCGCACTCGCCGCGCTGGCTCTCCGTCTTCACCGACTCCGCCTGCCAGGCCGACCGCTACCGCGAGGGCCGGCTGCTGATCGCGGGCGACGCCGCCCACACCCACTTCCCGGTGGGCGGCCAGGGCGTCAACCTCGGTCTCCAGGACGTCTTCAACCTCGGCTGGAAGCTCGCCGCGACCGTGCACGGCTGGGCTCCCGAGGGCCTGCTCGACAGCTACGACCGCGAGCGCCAGGCACCGGCCCGCAAGGTACTGGCCAACACCCGCGCGCAGATCGCGCTGATGAACCCGGACCCGTACGTCACGCCGCTGCGTGAGCTCTTCACCGACCTCATGCGCACGGAGCAGGTGAACCGGTACCTCGCCGAGATGCTCAGCGGCGTCACCGTCCGCTACCCGATCGACGGCCCCGAGCACCCGCTGCTCGGCGACTTCGCCCGTGACCTGGAGCTGGACACCGACGAGGGTACGAAGGCCCTGCCCAGGTTCCTGAAGCGCAGCACCGGTCTGCTGCTCGACCTGGGCGGCGGCCCGGAGATCGGCCAGGTGTACGAGAAGTGGGCCGCGGGCGTCTCCTGGGCCGGACGGCTCCAGCACGTCCGGGCCACGTGCGCCCAGGAACCGCGGCTGGCCGGTCTGCTGGTCCGCCCCGACGGCTATGTCGCCTGGGCCGCCGACCGGGACATGCCGGAGGCGGAACTGCGCGAGTCGCTGAACACCGCCGTCACCACCTGGTTCGGCACCGTCTGACGACGGGCCCCCGGTTCGTCGCGCCCCCACCTCCCCCCACACGTCCCGTTCCCGTAGTGAGAGGACGCAGTGAGCAGTTCCCCCACCACCACGGCCGGCAGTACCCCCACCAGTCCCCCGTGGTCGCAGGAGTTACTGAGGAAGAGCGATCTGATCACCCCCATGGCGATCCGGGTGGCCGCCACGCTCGGACTCTCGGACCACATGGCGGCCGGAGCGGTCACGGCCGAGACGCTGGCCCACCAGGCGGACGTGGACCCCGTCGCGCTGGGCCGTCTCCTCGGTCACCTGGTGAACGCCGGGATCTACCGCCCGCTCCCCGACGAGGGCTACGAACCGACCGAGCTCGGTGCCCTGCTGCGCGACGACGTCCCGGCCTCGGGCCGTGACTGGCTCCGGCTGGACGGTCCGACCGGACGGGGCGAGGTCGCGGTGTTCCGGCTGCTCGACGCCGTGCGCTCCGGCACCCCCGTCTACTCGGCGCTGTACGGCCGGGAGTTCTGGACGGACGTCGAGTCGGACGCCGCCCTCGCGGAGTCCTTCGCCCGGCGGATGGCGGCGAGCATGCGGTGGGTGATCCCCGAGCTGCTGGCGCAGGGCGACTGGCAGGACGTACGGCATGTCGTCGACGTGGGCGGCGGCAGCGGCGAGCTGCTCGCGGCCGTGGTCGGCGGCACCGCGGGCGCGCGGGGAACCCTCCTCGACCTGGAGGGGCCCGCGGCGGCGGCCGAGCGGGACTTCGCGGCCGCCGGGCTCCAGGAGCGCTGCCGCGCGGTGGCGGGCAGCTTCTTCGATCCGCTGCCCGCCGACGGCGATGTGTATCTGCTGGCCAACGTCCTGCTGAACTGGCCCGACGAGCGGGCGGCCGAGATCCTTCGGCGCTGTGCCGAGGCCGTCCGCGAGGGCGGCCGGGTCATGGTCCTCGAAGGGCTGCTCGACGTGCAGACCGACCAGACCGATCTGGACCTGCGGATGCTCGTCTACCTGGGCGGGCGCATGCGCACCACCGAGCAGCTGCGTGAACTGGCGGCCAGGACAGGGCTCTCCCTGCGCCGGGTGACCGCCCTGAGCCCGGTGCGCTCCCTCGTCGAGTTCGAAGCGGCGTGACCTCGGCGCCCCTCGGCGACGACAGCCGGCTTCCCCCGCACATCACCACCCCCCGATACGTAGGACAAAGAGGAGTACTTCCATGCGCATCGTCCGTCACCACGAGTTCGGCGCCCCTTCGGTGCTGCACGTCGAAGAGGCCGACAAGCCCGTCCCGGGCCCCGGCCAGGTGCTGATCCGCACCGAGGCCGTCGGTGTCAACTTCGCCGAGTGCCAACGCCGGCAGGGCATCCCGGTCGGCGGCCCCGCCACCCTTCCCGGCTCGCCGGGCGGCGACGTCGCCGGCATCGTGGAGCAGCTCGGCGAAGGCGTCGACGGGGTGAGCGTCGGCGACCGGGTGGTCACCGGCGTGGCCGCCGACGGGTACGCCGAGTACGTGGTCACCCAAGCCGACTGGCTGTTCGCCGTCCCCGAGGGGATCGACGCCGGTCAGGCCACCTCGCTGCCCATCCCCGGCCAGACCGCCTACCACGTGATCGTCACGGCGGCGAAGCTCCAGCCCGGTGAGTCCGTGCTGATCACCGCCGCGGCGGGCGGCATCGGCCATCTGCTGGTCCAGATGGCCAAGGCGCTCGGGGCGGGTCAGATCATCGCGGCCGCCCGCGGCGAGGAGAAGCTGGCCTTCGCCGCCTCGCTCGGCGCGGACGTCACCGTCGACTACAGCGTGGACGGCTGGGAGGAGAAGGTCCGGGCCGCGACCGACGGCAAGGGCGTGAACGTCGCCCTGGAGACCGTGGGCGGCGATGTCCTCACCAAGTGCGTGAACCTCACCGCCCAGTTCGGGCGGACGGTCGTGTACGGCGCGGCGGGCGGCGAACTGCCGGCCATCGAGGTCGGCGACATCTTCGACAACCGCATCGTCATGGGCTTCAGCATGTGGGGCGTGATGGGCAGCCGGCCGGACGTCATGGCCGAGGGCGCGCGGGAGCTGCTGGACATGATCTCGTCCGGCAGGGTCCGTCCCGTCGTGCACGCCGAGCTGCCGCTCAAGGACGCCGCGGCCGCGCACGAGCTGATGGAGGCGCGCTCCCAGCTCGGCCGTGTGGTGCTCGTTCCCTGATCCGGCCTTGATCCGGCCCTCGTCAGATCCTGACCCGGCTCTGATCCGGCCGGAATCTGCACCCAGCATTGATATGCACATTGACAAACACATGCATTGAAGCATGTAATTGTCCTCGGCAACACGATCAACCCGTAACCCGGATCCCTGGGCGGAGCCGCAGCGACCATCGCGGCTCGAAAACACTTCCTAGTTGGGAGAACACCATGCGAATCGTCCGCCACTACGAGCACGGGGCCCCCTCGGTGCTGCGTGTCGAAGAGGCGGAGAAGCCGCAGCCCGGACCGGGCGAAGTGCTGATCCGCTCCGAGGCCGTCGGCGTCACGTTCGCCGAGGTCCAACGCCGCCAGGGCATCCCGATCGGCGGCCACGCCACCCTGCCCGGCGCCCCCGGCGGTGACGTCGCCGGCATCGTCGAGGCACTCGGCGAAGGCGTCACCAACCTCCGCGTCGGCGACCGCGTCGTCGTCGACGTCGACCACAGCGCCTACGCCGACTACGTGACCGCCGACGCCGCCTGGGCCATCGCCATCCCGGACACCATGGACGCCGCCGAGGCGACCCTGCTGCCCAGCCCGGCGCAGACCGCGTACCACGCCATCAAGGAGGCCGGCCAGCTCAAGCCCGGCGAGTCGATCCTGATCGACGCCGCCTCCGGGGGCGTCGGCCACCTCGCCGTGCAGATCGCCAAGGCGATGGGCGCCGGCAAGGTGATCGCCACCGCCAGTACGCAGGCCAAGCTGGACTTCGTCCGCGAACTCGGCGCCGACGTCACCGTCAACTACACCGACGACGACTGGGACGAGCAGGTCAAGGCCGCGACCGACGGCCGGGGCGCGGACGTCGTCCTGGAGACCGTCGGCGGGGACATCCTCACCAAGAGCGTCGCCCTCACCGCCCAGTTCGGCCGGCTGGTCTTCTACGGCTCGGCCAGCGGCGACATCCAGCCCATCCACCCGCTGATGCTCAGCCGGATGAAGACCGTGGCCGGATTCGCCCTGTACGCCATGCTCTACAACCGGCCCGAGGCCATCGCGGCCGGTCAGCGAGACCTGCTCGACATGATCGCCACCGGCAAGGTGCGTCCGGTCGTGCACGAGCGGCTCCGGCTCGAGGACGCCGTCAAGGCACACGAACTGATGGAGGCACGGGCCCAGCTCGGCAAGGTCGTGCTCGTCCCCTGACCGGGGAACCGCGAGCGGCCGCCTCCTGACCGAACGTGGCCGGTCACGATCATCCCCCGCTCGTGACCGGCCACCCGCCGTACGGCACGGGGCACTCGTGCCGTACGGCCCACTCCACACCAGTCCCTGAAGCAATCCCCTGACGGATCCCACACCGCAGACGACGCCGGCCACACCCTGGCCGGCGGGACGGGGATGGCACCCACTCCAGCCCGAAAGGCGAATTCCCGTGCCCTCCCGGACCACAGGGGCAGGCGGCCCGCTCACCGTCGCCGCTCCCGCAGCCCAGACCCGGATCCGACCCGTCATCACCGCCTGCCTGCTGGCCGTCTTCCTGGCCATGCTGGACTCACAGGTCGTGGCCACCGCGCTGCCCCGCATCGTCGGGGACCTCGGCGGTCTCGACGTGTTCGCGTGGGTGACGACCTCCTACATCATCGCCGCCAGTGTCACCACGCCGGTCTACGGCAAACTCGGCGACCTGTTCGGCCGTAAGAAGATCTTCCTGATCGCCGTCGCGGTGTTCCTCGCCGGCTCCGCGCTGAGCGGCGCGGCCCAGTCCATGGACCAGCTCATCCTGTTCCGCACCCTGCAGGGCATCGGCGCCGGCGGCCTCTTCGTCTCCGTACTCGCCATCATCGGGGAGCTGTTCAACCCGCGCGAAGCCGCCAAGTACTTCAACCTCTTCGGCATCGTCTTCGCCCTCGCCGCGCTCTCCGGTCCCGCCGTCGGCGGTGCGCTCACCGACCTGCTGAGCTGGCACTGGGTCTTCCTGATCAACCTGCCCGTGGGCGTCGTGATCCTGGTACTGGTCTCCACCTGTCTGCACCTGCCCCGGACCGACCGGCCCGCGCACATCGACTACACCGGCTTCGTCCTGCTCAGCGCGGCGATCGTCGCGCTCACCCTGGCCGCCGGCTGGGGCGGGGTGAAGTACGAGTGGCTGGACTGGCGGATCCTCGGCCTCGGCGCGGGAGCGGTGCTGCTCGCCGTGCTGTTCGTCGCCGCCGAGCGCCGGGCCGCCGAACCCGTCATCCCGCTGCACCTCTTCCGCGACTCCACCTTCAGCGTCAGCGTGCTGGTGAGCGTCGCGGCGGGCATCGTCTTCCTCGGCTCCGTCAACTTCCTGGCGATCTACATCCAGGTGGTGACCGGCGCCAGCCCGACCATGTCCGGTGTCGTGCTGCTGCCCATGATGTTCGGCCTGGTCGCCGCCTCCGTCGTCAGCGGCGCGGCGATCGGCCGGACCGGCCGCTACAAGTGGTACCCGGTGCTCAGCATGGCCATCGGCATCGCCGGTGCGCTGCTGCTGGCCACCATGGACACCGGGACGTCCCGGCCCGTGATCATCGCCTACATGCTGCTCTTCGGCATCGCGGCGGGCCTGAACATGCAGGTCCTCACGATGGCCGCGCAGAACACCGCACCCCGCGACGACATCGGCGCCGTGCACGCCACCGTGGCCTTCGCCCGGCAGCTCGGCACCACCGTGGGCATCTCCCTGTTCGCCTCCATCTTCTACAACCGGCTCACCGAGGAGATCGCCGACCGGACGTCCGCGGACGCGCTGCGCGGCATCGACCCCGACGCGCTGTCCTCGACCGAAACCCTGGACCGGCTCACCGAGCCCGTGCGCGACGCCGTCGAGCAGTCGTACGCCGCCGCGCTCACCCCCGTGTTCCTCACCGCCGTACCGGTCCTCGTCCTCGGCCTGCTGGCCGCGCTGGCGATGAAGAACCTGCCGCTGCGCAGCGAGGACCACCAGGGCCACGAAGCCGCCGAGGAGAGCTGACCACGCCCCTTCTCGTCTCTCGCCCCCAAGCCGCCCTCCCCGTACAGGGAGGGCGGCTTGCGTACGTCCGCCCGCGTGCACCCCGCCCCGCTTCAGCGCCCTTCGAGCCCGAATCGACGCCTCGCGGACATCGTCGGCACTGCACAGCCGTACGACGCAGGACGCAGGCCGGACAACAGGCAGAGGCAGACCAGGAGGCTCGTGTGACAACGACCGAAGACCCGCAGACGGCTCCGGCGGTCGATCCCGGACCGCTGATCCGGCTGACCATTGCCGACTGCGGCGCCAAGGTGCTGCACAGCGCCGTGACCCTCGGCGTGTTCGGTGCGCTCGCCGACGGCCGCCCCGCCGACTCGGCCGAGCTGGCCCGGCGTACCGGGACGCACCACCGGATGCTTCCGGACTTCCTGGACGCGCTGGTCGGTCTCGGGATGCTGGAGCGCACCGAGGACCGCTACCGCAACTCCCTGCTGGCGCAGACGTATCTGGTGCCGGACTCCTCCTCGTACCTCGGTGGCTTCGTCGAACTCACCAACGAGACGCTCTACGGCACCTGGGGCCGGCTCACCGAGGCGCTGCGCTCCGGTGAGCCCCAGCATCTCGACCCGGACAAGGGCGGATTCGTCGGGGACCGGCACAAGGACCCCGCGAAGATGAAGCGGTTCCTCGCCGGACTCGACGCCTACAGCGACCGGATGGGCGCGGAACTGGCCCGGCGCGTCGACTGGGGCCGCCACTCCTCGTTCCTCGACCTCGGCGGTGCGCGCGGCAACCTCGCGGCCGTGCTGGTGCAGGCGCATCCGCACCTGGAGGCGACCTGCTTCGACCTGGAGCGGACGCGGCCGCTGTTCACCGAGCACATCGGCGGCCTGGGCCTGGCCGACCGGGTCGCCTTCGCCGGCGGCGACTTCTTCGGCGACCCGATCCCGCCGGCCGATGTCGTCGTCCTCGGCCACATCCTGCACGGCTTCCACACCGGGCGGCGGCGCGAGCTGCTCGGCCGGGTCTTCGAGGCCGTACGGCCCGGTGGCACGGTCCTCGTCTACGACCGGATGATCGACGACGACCGCAGCGACCCGGAACGGCTGCTGAGCAGCCTGCACATGCGGCTGGTCAGCCCCGACGGCTCCGAGTACCGGGTGGCGGACTGCCGGGCCTGGCTACGCGAGGCGGGCTTCACCGACGGGGCCGCGCAGCCCCTGCTCGGCACCCACACCCTGGTCACCGCCCACAAGGAGGCAGCATGAAGCCGGACCAGACCCCCGTCCTCGTCGTCGGCGGCGGGCTCACCGGACTGTCCGCGGTCGTCTTCCTCGCCCACCACGGCGTCCGCGCCACCCTGGTGGAACGCCACCCCGACACCTCCACCCATCCCAAGGCCCGTGCCATCAACCCCCGGACGATGGAGCTGTACCGCGCGGTCGGCATGGAGGAGCGGGTGCGGGCCGGGCGGTCCCCCATCTCCGGCAACACCGACCTGGTGCACGTGGAGAGCCTCGCGGGCAAGGAACGCGTGCGGATGCCCAGCGCGTCCCCCGAGGACATCGGCCGGATCAGCCCCACGCAGTGGACGCTGATCGACCAGAACCAGCTGGAGCCGATCCTGCGGCAGCGGGCGGTGGAGGCCGGCGCCGACGTCCGTTTCTCGACCCGGGTCGACGCCCTGGAGGAGACGGCGGACGGGGTACTGGTCAGCACCACCGACCTGTCCACCGGCGGGAGTTCGCAGATCCGCGCCCAGTACGTGATCGCGGCGGACGGCAGCCGCAGCCCGCTGCGCGAGATGCTCGGCATCGGGGCACACGGCCGGGGCACCATCACCAACCTCGTCAGCTTCTTCTTCGAGGCCGACCTGACCGAGGCGCTGCGCGGCCGCCGGATCATCGCGGCGTACGTCAACAACCCCGAGGTGCGCGGCACGATCATCCCCCTCGACAACGACCGCCGCTGGGTCATCAACGTCTCCTTCTCCCCCGATCAGGGCGAGCGCGCCCAGGACTTCACGGAGGAGCGCTGCACCGCGCTGGTACGGGCCGCGGTCGGGGTGCCCGAACTGCCCCTGAAGATCGAGTCGGTGGACATGCCGGCGTGGGACATCTCCGCGCGCGTGGCGGACACCTTCGCGACCCGTCGGGTGTTCGTCGCCGGGGACGCCGCCCATGTGATGCCGCCCACCGGGGCGTTCGGCGCCAGCACCGGCATCCAGGACGCGTACAACCTGGCCTGGAAGCTGGCCCTGGTGCTGTCCGGCACGGCCGGTCCCGGGCTGCTGGAGAGCTACGACGCCGAGCGGCGCCCGGTGGCCGAGGAGACCGTCCGCCAGGCGATGCTGCGGTTCGCGGTACGGGAGGGCAAGCAGTACCAGGAGGTCGCCGCCGAACTGCTGGACGAGACGACCATGACCTTCGGCTACTGCTACCGCTCGGGAGCGTTCGCCGCGGAGGAGGGGGCCCCCGACACGATCGTCGAGGATCCCGAGCACCCCGGTGCCCGGCCCGGAGCACGGGCCCCGCATCTCGAACTCGACGGTCCCGAGGGCCCGGTGTCCGTCATCGACCTGTACGGCGACGGGTTCACCCTGCTCGTCGACGAGGTGGCGGGCCGCTGGACCGGGGCGGTGGAACAGGAGGCCACGCGGCTGGGCATCGGCCTGAAGGTGGTCCGCATCGGCCGCGGAACCAGGCTGTGGGACGCCGACGGCTCCTTCCGCCGCCGCTACGGCCTCCTGGCCGGCGGCGCGGTCCTGGTACGGCCCGACGGATTCGTCGCCTGGCGGACGACCGCGGGCCGTAGCGGTCCGGTGGACCGCGCGGCGGTCGATGCGCTGCGGAGGATCCTGGACCGGCGGTAGGCGTTCCGCTGGAGGGGGCGTGCGAGGGCTGTTGGTCGACTGCGGGCCGGTGGGGGCTGGTCGCGCAGTTCCCCGCGCCCCTGAGTGCGGGCTGCGCCCGCAGGACGTGAATGGCCGCGGTGCTCCTCTTCGGAGCGCCGCGGCCGTGGTGTGTGGGGCGGGGTTATGCGGCAGGGCGTCGGAGCAGTGTGTCGAGTACCGCTGTCAGTGACTTGGTGGGATCGGGCACCGGGTTCGGGGTGCGCCAGGCGATGAAGCCGTCGGGGCGGAGCAGTACCGCGCCGGCGGCTTCGATGCCGTAGCGGGTGAGGAAGCGAGCGACGGTCTCCGGGGACTCCTCCGTGCCGACGCGGTGGAAGGAGACGCCCTGGGACTCCGCGGCCGCCTGCCAGGCGTGGCCGTCGGGGCCGGTCAGGAGCCAGAAGTCGCGGTCCAGGAGGTCGTGCAGGGGGACTTCCTTGCCCTGGCGGACCAGGGGGACGTGCGGGGCGCGGGTGCCGGGGCGGCCGGTGGGGGCCGTCGGGTCCTCGACCACCGTGTCGTCCTCGTCGCCGGCCTCGCGCAGGACCGCGTCGGAGCGGTACACGTGCCCGAAGAGCACCGTGGTCTCGGGCCGGTGCCGCGCCGCGGCCGCCTCGTCGAGGCCGCTGCGCTGGAGGTAGCGGATGACGCCCTGGTCGACGGTGAACTCGGCGACCGGTGCCCGCTCCTGCTCGTAGCTGTCCAGGAGTTCGGGGCCGGCCGCCCCGCGCAGCACCAGCGCCAGTTTCCACGCCAGGTTGTGCGCGTCCTGGATGCCCATGTTCCCGCCGAACCCCCCGGTGGGCGGCATGACGTGCGCGCAGTCGCCGGCCAGCAGCACCCGCCCGGACCGGAACCGGTCCGCCACCCACGCGGCGATCTCCCAGCTGGTCGAGGACTCCACCTCGACCGGCAGGTCGGGCACGCCCACGGCGGCCCGCACCAGCTCCACGCAGTCCTCCCTCCCGTACGCCCGGTGGTCGGCCCCCGGCGGCAGGCTCGGCGCGAGGACCCAGCGGTCTGAGTCCGCGCCGCCCAGCTTGCCGAGCACGCCCTTGACCTGGGGATTGCTGACGAAGCAGAGGAAGAAGGTGCGCCCGGCCACGTACGGGTCGAGATCGGCGTGGAAGATGATGTTCATCTGCCCGCCGAACACGCCCTGACCGTGCTGGCCGATGCCCAGCGAGGTGCGGACCGGCGCCCGGGATCCGTCGGCCGCGACCAGGTACCGGGCCCGCACGGTCCGCTCGGAGCCGTCGCCCTGATCGCGCAGTACGGCCGTGACGCCCTCCGCGTCCTGGCTGAACTCCGTCATCTCGGTGGCGAACCGGATGTCCGCGCCGAGCTCCTCGGCCCGCTCCCGCAGCACCGGCTCCAGCCGGTCCTGCCCGATCAGCGTCCAGCCGGTGGCGCCCACGTCGTTCGGGTCGTGGCGGAACGGGCCGTCGAAGCGCCCGAGTTCGGCCCCGGTGAGGGACTCCGCCTGGAGGATGTCGCCGTACTGGGCGTGCGGGTTCTCCCGGGCCCGTACCGCGTCCTCCAGGCCGAGCGCGCGCAGCAGCTCCATGGTGCGCGGACTCGCGGCCTGCGCCCGGGGGTGCGCCGAGATCTCCGCGTGCCGTTCCACCAGCAGCGACCGGATGCCCTGCCGGGCGAGGAACAGGGCCTGGGCCAGGCCCACCATGCTGCCGCCCACGATGAGTACTTCGGTCGTCTCGTCCGCCATACCGGCTCCTGAAGGTGTGGGAATGCGTTCGGATTTCGGCGGGCCGATGCAACACCCGGGTGCTCGAACCGGGCTCGTGGCGCGGGCGAGCCGAGGCCGCGCGGAGCCGCGCGCTCCCAGAGGGATTCGAGTGCCGTCCGAGGGGCGGCTGACAGGTTCGAGCTGTTCCAGGCCCCGAGTGCGGCGCGAGGTTCGAAGGAGGGCGGAAGCGGTGGTGGAGGCTTTGAGTGTGCTGGTGCTGACGGGCACCGGCCTGGTGGCGGGGGTGCTCTTCGCGGTCGCGGTGAGCGTGATGCCCGCGCTGATCGCGATGACGCCGGAACGGTACGTGTCCACGCACATCCTGCTCGGCAGGCGCTACGACCGGATCATGCCGTTCATCGTCACCGGCTCCACGGCCGTCGACGTGGGGCTCGCGGTCCAGGCCTCGGGCGGTCCCCGGGTGCTGTTCGCGGCCGCCGCCGTCTGCATGGCGGGGGTGGCGGTGGTCTCGCAGACCAGGAACGTGCCGATCAACCGGACGGTCAAGCGGACCCGGCCCGAGGACCTGGGCCCCGGCTGGCGGGATCCCCGTCCGGCCTGGCGCGGCTGGCATCTGGTGCGCACCTGCTTCGCGATCGCGGGCTGTGCGCTGACGGCCGCCGGGGTGGTGCTGTCATGAGCCCCCAGGTCGTACGCGATCTGCCGGAGGGGGAGGACCGCGCGGCGGCCGACGCCCGGATGCGGGAGCTGCTGGCCCGCCCGGAGCCCGGCCCGGTGGCCGAGCGGCTCGCGCTGCTGCACTTCACGGGGCGGCGCAGCGGACGGCCGTACACCGTGCCCGCCGGGGCGCACACCCTCGGCGACGCGCTGGTGGTCGCGACCGGCAGCGGCTGGCGGCACAACTTCGCGGGCGGCACGGAGGGCGCACTGACCTGGCGCGGGCAGCGGCGGCCGGTGCGGTTCGCACTGGTCGACGACGCGGACCGCACCGCGCGCGGCTATCTGGAGCTCTACCGCAGATACGGGGAGGCGGCCCCGCGCCGGCTGGGCATCGCGGTGCGCGGCGAAGGGCCGCCGGGACTCGCCGAGTTCCGGGAGGCCGTCGCCCGCCACGGGCTCTGTCTGGTGGAGGTCGTCCACCTGAAGGAAGCGGACGGCGCCCGCACATCGGCCCCGGCCACGTCGGCCCCGGCCACATCGGACGCAGTCACATCAGACACAGCCAACGAGAGGACACCACGATGAGCGGAATCGCCGGCTGGGTGGACTTCGAGCGGGATCTGACGCCCGAGGCCCCCACCGTACGGGCGATGGCGTCGGCGCTGGCGCACCGCGGCCCCGACGGTTCGGGCGAGTGGATCGAGGGGCATGCGGCGCTGGCCCACCGGCGGCTCGCGCTGCTCGACCCGGAGCACGGCGCGCAGCCGGCCCTCGTGGAGTCCGAGTCCGGGTCTCCGGTGGCCGTGCTGACCCTGGACGGGGCCGTCACCAACCACCGGGAGCTGCGCCGTGAACTGGCCGCCAAGGGGCACCGGTTCACCGGACACGGCGACGCGGAGGTGGCGCTGCACGCCTATCTGGAGTGGGGCGGCGCGTTCCCGGAGCGGCTGGAGGGCCTGTTCGCCCTGGCCGTGTGGGACGTACGGCGGCAGGAACTGCTGCTGGTCCGCGACCGGTTGGGGGTGAAGCCGCTGTGCTACTTCCTGACCCCGTCCGGGGTCGTCTTCGGCTCCGAGCCCAAGGCGCTGCTGGCCCATCCGGCGGTGGCGCCGGTGGTCGACGCCGACGGGCTGCGGGAGCTGTTCGCGCACAGCCGCAAGCCGGGCACCGCGGTGTTCCGCGGGACGCGCGAGGTGCTGCCGGGCCACACGATGACCGTGCGGGCTCCGGGCACCGGGCACCGCCGGTACTGGTCGCTGCCCGCCCGGCCGCACACCGACAGCCTGGAGACCACCGTCGCCACCGTGCGCGGGCTGCTGTCCGAGGCGGTGGCCTCGCATCTGCGCGCGGACGTTCCGGTCGGCGCGATGCTCTCCGGGGGGATCGACTCCAGCGCGCTGACCGCGCTCGCGGCCGGCGAGGCACGGGCGGCGGGCGGCGGGCTGCGGTCGTTCTCGGTGAACTTCTCCGGTTACGCGGAGAACTTCGAGCCGCACCCGACCATGCGCGCCACCCCCGACGCCCCCTACGCGGCCCTCGCTGCCGAGCACATCGGCACCGAGCACACCGAGATCCTGCTGGACACGGCGGCGCTCGCCGACCCGCGGACCCACGCCGCCGCGCTGCGCAGCCAGGACGCGCCCTCCCCGCTCGGCGACATGGACACCTCGCTGCTGCTGTTCTTCGAGGCCCTGCGCGGCGCCGGCATCACGGCCGTGCTCTCCGGGGAGACCGCCGACGAGGTGTTCAACGGCTACTTCTGGGCGTACGACGCGGGCCACAGCAACTCCACGACGTTCCCCTGGGTCTCCTTCGAGCGAGGGCACGACGCCGCCGCGGGCGGTCTCGGCTGCTCGCTGGTGGACCGTACCCTCCGCAAGGAGCTGGACTTCATGGAGTACGCCGACCAGCACTACCGCGACGCCCTCACCGAGGTACCGCACCTGGCGGGGGAGGGGGCCGCCGAGCGCAGGGCGCGCGAGGTCACCTATCTGGCGCTGACCCGCTGGGCACCGACCCACCTGGACCGGGCCGACCGGATGAGCATGGCGCACGGGGTGCAGCTGCGGCCGCCGTTCTGCGACCGGGCGCTGGTGGAGTACGTGTACAACGTGCCGGCCGAGCTGAAGCGGGTGAACGGCCAGGAGAAGAGCCTGCTGCGGGCCGCCGTCGCCGATCTGCTGCCGGAGCGTGTGCTCAACCGGCCCAAGAGCGCCTACCCGACCGTGCAGGAGGCCGCGTACGGGGAGTTCGTGCGGCACCGCTTCGGGGACGTGGCCGCGGACCGGACGGCTCCGGTCGCGCCGCTGCTGGACGCCGAGGCGACCCGGGCGGCGCTGGGCGCGGCGGCGGCTCCCAGGGGCGCCTTCGCGTGGGTGGAGCGGGCGAGCATGGAGATGGTGCTCCAGCTGAACACCTGGCTGGCGGACTACCGGGTCGAGCTGAGGCTGTGAGAAGTAGCGCATGCCACAGCCCGGCCAGAAATGTGCATCTTGTCATCCATGTGCGTGAAGAAATATGATGCGTCAGGGCGGGCCATGTAAATGCGCTATTCGGTGCGGAGTTCCCTCTCCTGGCCCGGATGCGCGCAGGGTTTTGTTGAATTCCGCCCTTTTTTCGGCGAAACCGTTTTCCCAGGTAAAGGGAGGGCAATTTTTCCCGGCCGACCGCCCGAGGGATGTTTCGCCAAAAAGCGAGTGACGCAGGAAGGTGAATACCGACAGGCTTGTTGAATACCAGGCCCATCGATGGCCGCCACCCCACAATGGGCGGCGCACTCAGGGGGAATGCAGTGATAGAGATCGGTCTGCTGGGCTCCATGCGAGTACGCAGGAACGGGGAGGACGTCACACCGTCCGCACCCAAGCTGCGTCAGGTGCTTGCACTGCTGGTGCTCAATGCCAACTCACTGGTCAGCGTGGACCAGTTGTGCGAGGAGCTGTGGGAGGATCGTCTTCCGCTCAGCGCGCTGACCACCTTGCAAACCTACATTTATCAACTGCGCCGCAGACTTCTGTTGGCCACCGGACTGCAAGGCGCGCCCTTTGGGTCACGTCCGCCGCGCGGCTGCCCCGCACTCCTGACCCGGGTGGGTGGGTACGAACTGCGACTGGACGACAAGCAGGCGGTGGATGCCTACAGGTTCGAGCAGCTCACCGAGCAGGGAATGGCACAGCACCGCGCCGGAGCCGGCGAGGAAGCCGCCCGGACGCTGAAGGAAGCCCTTTCCCTGTGGCGCGGCGGAGCCCTGGTCGACGTCATCACCGGACGACGGTTGTCGGCCTGGTCGACACAGCTCGAGGAGCGCCGCAAGAGCGTTCAGGAGCAACGTTTCTCCTTGGAGCTCGAACTCGGCCGTCACCACGCCGTGCTGGACGAGCTGGCGGAGGCCTTCCGCGCCCATCCCACCCACGAGGCGTTCGCCGGACAGCTCATGCGGGCCCTGCAGCGCTGTGGCCGCCGCCCGGACGCCCTCAACACCTTCCGCACCCTGCGCAGCCATCTCGTCGAGGAACTCGGCCTGGAACCCTCGGCCCAGCTCCAGCGCGTCCACCAGGAGGTGCTCGCGGACCGCGGCCACCTCAGGGGAGTGGCCACGGCCAAGGCCGAGACCGCGCTCACCGGACGCCGGCCCGTGCCCGGCCCGGCCCAACTTCCCGCCGACACAGGGGACTTCATCGGACGGGACCGGGAACTGGACCAGCTCGAGACCTTTCTCGGCTCGGAACGGTCCAGCACCGGCATGCGGGTGGTGGAGGTGCACGGCCCGCCCGGCGTCGGCAAGAGCGCCTTCGCCGTGCGCGCCGCGCACCGGCTGCGCCCGCGCTTCCCCGACGGACAGCTCTTCATCGACCTGTCCGCCGTCGGCGAGGGCTCCCAGCAGCTCGCCGAGGTACTGTCGGCCTGCCTCGGAGCCTGCGGCATCCAGCGCGAGAAGCAGCCCACCGGGCTCGACGAGCTCAGCCGGCTCTTCCGCACCTGGACCGCCGACCGCAAGGTGCTGGTCGTGGTCGACGACGTGCTCACCGCCTCCCAGATCCGTGCCGTCCTGCCGGGCGGCTCCGGCTGCGCGGTGATCACCACCAACCGCTACCGGGCGCACAGCCTCTCCACCGGGCGCAAGATCGTGCTGCCCGCCCTGTCGGCCCAGGAGTCGCTCCAGCTGTACGACCGGGTCGCCGGCGATCGGTCCCGGCAGGAGGACCCCGCCGCCGTGCACGAGCTGATGGGCCTGTGCGAAGGGCTGCCCCTGGCGGTCAGGGCGGTGGCCGGCCGGCTCGCCGCCCGGCCCGGCTGGTCGGCGGCCCGGCTGGCGGTCCGGCTGCGCGGCAACCACCGGATGCTGCTCGAACTCCCCGCCGGGACCCAGTCGCTGATGACCACGGTGGCCGCCAGCCAGCGGCACCTTCCCGCCCCCTCCCAGGAGCTGCTGCGCCTGCTGCTCCAGCGCGAACGCCCCCGCTGGAGCCTCGACGAGGTGAGCACACGGCTGCCCCCGGGCACCGGCGACGCCGAGACGCTCCTGGAGTACCTCGTCGACGTCCACCTCGTACGGGAACACCTGGCACCCGGCGCCGAGCCCCTGTACTCCGTGCCCCGGCTCACCCGCCAGGCCCTGATCCTCCTGCTGCGCGGCACGTCCCTGGGCGACGTACCGAACGGCCGGACGGCCAAGGCCGGCGTCGTCGGCCGCGCCGGTTCCCGCATCACCCTGATGAAGGCCGGGACCCACCGGTAGAAGTCCCTTTCGACGGCCCGTCGCACCCACCGGTGCGGCGGGCCGTCGTGCTGTGCCCGTCCGCCGCGACGGACGGCGGGATCCGAGCCGCGGTACGACGTGTGCGCCACCCCCGTTGCGCCGGGCGCGGTGACCCCACCTGCCGGGCGTGGTCACCGCGCCAGGGCGGCGGCCGTGGCGCTCTCCCGCCGTGTCCGCGCCCTGTGTGCGGGCGTGCGACGCGCCGGGCGACGCCCCCTCTCACGCAGCCCGGCCCGTCGGCCGGGGGGCCGCCGCACCGGGGCCGTCAGCGGATTTCCAGGAGCCTTCGAGAGCGCCTCGACCCCCGCCGACCAGGGTGAACACACGACCGACAAGCCGGGAGGACATCGTGCACCGAACGCTGATCGTGGCGAGGATGGACCTCGCCGACGCCGAGGGCGTCGCGCAGGTCTTCGCCGATTCGGACAGCACCGAGCTGCCACACCTGGTGGGAGTGTCGAGGCGGACGCTGTTCGCGTTCCACAACCTGTACTTCCACCTGGTGGAGGCCGACCAGGACATCGCGCCCAACCTGTACAAGGCGCGCAGTCACCCGCTCTACGAAGAGATCAACACCCGGCTGGGCCAGTTCATCTCACCCTTCGACCCCGACTGGCGCGAGCCCAAGGACGCGATGGCCGTCCCGTTCTACTCCTGGACGCCCCAGCAGGGCCCCCAGGTCAGCACCCCGCGGTCCGCGAACCTCGGCGGTGCCCGATGAGCGCCCCCGCCACCACCAGGGTCTCCGCGGCCGAGGTCGCCGCCAACACCAAGCGCGGCGGCGACATCCGCGTCACCCTCAGCCCCAAGACCGTGGGCTGCACCTCGGGCTTCGGCGGGGTGTTGCGACTGGCCCCCGGCCACCACGTCACCGAGCACCTCCACCCGTACTCCGAGGAGTTCCTGCACGTCGTCCAGGGGCGGCTGGAGATGACGCTGGACGGCGGCGCCCCGGTCGAACTGGGCCCCGGAGACTCGCTGCTGGTGCCCATCGGGGTACGCCACCGCCTCGTCAACACCGGGTCCGTGCCGGCCGAGGCGGTCTTCCACCTCTCCCCGCTCGCCCCGCGCCCCGAGCTGGGCCACGTCGACACCGAGCAGCCGCTCGACGAGAGGGCGGGCAACCCCGACGTCGGAGCGGCCCGATGACACCACCCGACCGGCGCGCGGTGATCACCGGAGTGGGCGCCGTCGCTCCCGGCGGACCAGGGCGGGACGCCTACTGGGACCTGCTCACCGCCGGCCGCACCGCCACCCGCCGCATCAGCCTGTTCGACCCGGCCGGGTTCCGCTCCCAGGTGGCCGCCGAGTGCGACTTCGACCCGCTCGCCGCCGGCCTCACCCCGCAGGAGGCCCGCCGTATGGACCGGGCCGGCCAGTTCGCGGTCGTCGCCGCCCGCGAGGCCATCGCCGACAGCGGCATCGAACTGCCCGGCGCCGACCCGGAGCGGGTCGCCGTCACCATCGGCAGCGCCGTCGGCTGCACCACGGGCCTGGAGGAGGAGTACGCGGTCCTCTCCGACGGCGGCCGGAACTGGCTGGTCGACCACAGCTACGGCGTCCCCCACCTCTACGGCTACATGGTGCCCAGCACCCTCGCCGTCGAGGTGGCCCGGCAGGCCGGAGCCGAGGGGCCGGTGGCGCTGATCTCCACCGGCTGCACCTCGGGCCTGGACGCCATCGGACACGGCGTCCAGCTCATCGAGGAGGGCACCGCCGACATCGTGCTCGCCGGCGCGACCGACGCCCCGCTGTCACCGATCACCTCGGCCTGCTTCGACGCCATCAAGGCCACCACCGCCAACAACGACGACCCCCGACACGCCTCCCGGCCCTTCGACGGACGGCGTGACGGCTTCGTCCTGGGCGAGGGCTCCGCCGTCATGGTGATCGAGGAGCTGGAGTCCGCCAGGCGTCGCGGCGCCACCGTGTACGCCGAGATCCTCGGCTTCGCCGGCCGCAGCAACGCCTTCCACATGACCGGACTCAAGCCGGACGGCCGGGAGATGGCCGAGGCCATCAGGGTCGCCATGGACCGGGCCCGGCTCGACCCCGGCGACATCGACTACATCAACGCGCACGGCTCGGGCACCAAGCAGAACGACCGGCACGAGACCGCCGCGTTCAAACGCAGCCTCGGCCGGCGGGCCCACGAGGTGCCCGTCAGCTCCATCAAGTCGATGATCGGGCACTCGCTCGGCGCCATCGGCTCCCTGGAGATCGCCGCCTGCGCCCTCGCCCTGCGCCACCAGGTCGTCCCGCCGACCGCCAACCTGTCCACCCCGGACCCCGAGTGCGATCTCGACTACGTACCGGTGACGGCCCGTGAGCACCGGATGGACCGGGTGCTCAGCGTGGGCAGCGGCTTCGGCGGCTTCCAGACGGCGATGGTGCTGGGCCGGCCCACGGCCGCGCGCGGCACTCGGCCTCCGGCGCGGCGAGGGGAGGCGGCATGAGCGCCTCCGGCATACGTCCCGGCCGCCGCGGCCGGTCCGTGGTCACCGGCCTCGGCGTGGTCGCGCCGACCGGGCTCGGCGCCGCCCGGCACTGGGAGTCGGTGCTCGCGGGCAAGAGCGGCCTCGGCCGGATCACCCGGTTCGACCCGACCGGCTACCCCGTCCGGGTCGCCGGTGAGGTCCCCGGCTTCCAGGCCGGCGGACAGGTCCCGGGACGGCTCGTCCCGCAGACCGACCGCTTCACGCACTTCGCCCTGGCCGCCGCCGAGGACGCCCTCGCGGACGCGGCCGCCGATCCGGCGACCCTGCCGGAGTACGAGATGGCGGTGGTCACGGCCGCCTCCTCGGGCGGCACCGAGTTCGGCCAGCACGAGATGGAGAACCTCTACCAGAAGGGCTCCTCCTGGGTCGGCGCCTACCAGTCGATCGCCTGGTTCTACGCGGCCACCACCGGCCAGGTCTCCATCCGGCACGGCATGCGCGGCCCCTGCGGGGTCATCTGCGGCGAGCAGGCCGGCGGCCTGGACGCCCTCGGCCAGTCCCGCCGGCTGCTGGACACCGGCTCCCGGCTCGTCCTCAGCGGCGGCACCGACGCCTCCCTGTGCCCGTACGGGCTGGTGGCCCAGCTGTCCACCGGCAACCTGTCCACCGAGGACGACCCCGCCCGCGCCTACCTGCCCTTCGACGCGGCCGCCTCCGGCTTCGTCCCGGGCGAGGGCGGCGCCATCCTCGTCGTCGAGAACGCCGAAGCGGCCCAGGCCCGCGACGTCCCGTCGTACGGCGAACTCCTCGGCTACGCGGCCGGGTTCGACCCCACCGCGGACCGCGTCGCCGGACGGCACTCCGTACTGGTGTCCGTCGTCCGGCGCGCGCTCACCGACGCCGGGCTCACCCCGCAGGACATCGGCATGGTCTTCGCCGACGCCTCCGGCATCCCCGCCGAGGACCTGGCCGAGGCCCGTGCGATCACCGAGGTCTTCGGGCCCGGCGGGGTGCCGGTGACCGCGCCCAAGACGCTCACCGGGCGCCTGTACGCGGGCGGTGCCGCGCTGGACGTGGCGACCGCGCTGCTCGCCCTGAACGCCGGTGTCGTCCCGCACACCGCGGGGCTCGGCCGGCCCGCCCCCGGCTGCGAGATCGACCTCGTCCTCGACCGCCCGCGGCAGACCGACCCGCGCACGGCCCTGGTGCTGGCCCGCGGGCACGGCGGGTTCACCTCCGCGCTGGTGGTCGGCGCGGGCGACCGAGACACCCCCAAGAGGTGACGGACAGACAACCGCCGACCCTTGCGGACGCAGCCCGCACCGGCCCCACGGCCCACGCCCGCCCGACCCTTGCGGGCGCAGCCCGCTCAGGGGCGCGGGGAACTGCGCGACCAGCCCCCACCGACCCGCACCCGACCCACGACCGGGCCCATGGCCCACGCCCGCCCCACCCGCAGCCGACCACTCGCGGGCGCAGCCCGCTCAGGGGCGCGGGGAACTGCGCGACCAGCCCCCACCCACCCGCAGCCGACCGACAACCGGCCCCATGGCCCACGCCCGCCCCACCCGCACCCGACCGACAACCGGCCCCATGCCCACGCCCGCCCCACCCGCAGCCGACCACTCGCGGGCGCAGCCCGCTCAGGGGCGCGGGGAACTGCGCGACCAGCCCCCACCGACCCGCACTCGACCGACAACCGGGCCCATGGCCCACGCCCGCCCCACCCGCAGCCGACCACTCGCGGGCGCAGCCCGCTCAGGGGCGCGGGGAACTGCGCGACCAGCCCTCACCGACCCGCACTCGACCGACAACCGGGCCCATGGCCCACGCCCGCCCCACCCGCAGCCGACCACTCGCGGGCGCAGCCCGCTCAGGGGCGCGGGGAACTGCGCGACCAGCCCCCACCCACCCGCACCCGACCCACGACCGACGCCCGACCCACGACCGACCCCCGACCCACGACCGACCCCCGACCCACGAAAGGCGGCTCCCATGGCGGAGTTCACCCTCGACGACCTCCGGCGGATCCTGCGTGCGAGTGCCGGAGTCGACGAGCAGACCGACCTGGACGGCGAGCACTTCGCCGGCACCACGTTCTCCGACCTCGGCTACGACTCCCTCGCGCTGCTGGAGCTCGTCAACCGCATCGAGCGCGAGTACGGCATCCAGATCCCCGACGGCGACCTGGCGCACACCCAGACCCCGCGAGAGGCCCTCGCCTACGTGCACGCCCGGCTCACGGAGGCCCGCGTCTGATGGCAGGACACACCGACAACGCGATCGTCGTCGAGGCACCGATGGACCTGGTGTGGACGATGACCAACGACGTGGCCTCCTGGCCGCGGCTGTTCAGCGAGTACTCCTCGGCCGAGATCCTCGGCCAGGACGGCGACACCGTCACCTTCCGGCTCGCCCTGCACCCCGACGAGACCGGCACGGTCTGGAGCTGGGTCTCCGAGCGCACCCCCGACCCGGTCACCCGCACCGTCGTCGCCCGCCGGGTGGAGACGGGCCCCTTCGCGTACATGAACATCCGCTGGGAGTACGAGGAGGTGCCCGGCGGCGTACGGATGCGCTGGATCCAGGACTTCGCGATGAAGCCCGAGGCCCCGGTCGACGACGCCGGGATGACCGCCCGGCTCAACCGCAACACCGCCGTCCAGATGCGGCTGATCAAGGCCAAGGTGGAGACCGCGGCCCGGGCCGGCCGGCAACTGGACGGCACCCGCATCCTGGTGACCGGCGGCAGCCGCGGCATCGGCCGGGGCATCGTGCTCGCCGCGGCCCGCGCCGGCGCCGACGTCGTCACCTGCTACCGCACCCCCGGCGAGGCCGTCGCCACCCTCGAGGAGGAACTCGCCGGCACCCCGGGCAAGCACCAGGTGCTGCGGGCCGACGCGGCCGACGAGGCCGACGTGGACCGGCTGGCCGCCGAGTGCGAGGCGAGCCTCGGCGGGCTGGACGCCGTCGTCAACAACGCCGGTACGTTCCGCCCCCAGCCGTACGCCGACCTCGGCTCCGCCGAGTGGGCCGCCACCCTCCAGGGCAACCTGACCGCCACCCACCTGGTCACCCGGCGCACGCTGCCTCTGCTCGGCGCCGGCTCCTCGATCGTCAACCTCGGCTCCACGGTCGCCTTCATCGGCATGGCAGGCGGCGTCCACTACACCGCCGTGAAGGCCGCTCTGGTCGGCATGACCCGCTCCCTGGCCCGGGAACTCGGACCGCGAGGCATCCGCGTCAACACGGTCTCACCGGGCCGTATCGCCACCGAGGCACTCGACGAACTGCCCGCCGGGGAAGCCGAACAGCAGCGCGCCACCTTCGCCTCCTTCACCGCGCTCGGCCGGCTCGGCACCGTCGACGACATCGCCCAAGCCGTGCTGTTCCTCGTCAGCGACCACGCCACCTACGTCACCGGCCAGAACATCCACGTCGACGGCTGCGTGTGAGCCGCGGCCCAGCCATGGAGGGAATCCCAGTGGAACTCGCACTGCACGGCAGGAAACTGCTCATCACCGGCGGCACCCGGGGCATAGGGCGGGGCCTCGTCCTCGCCGCGGCCCGGTCCGGCGCCGACGTCGTCACCTGCTACCGGCAGGAGAGCGAGGCCGTCGACACCCTGACCGCCGCGCTGAAGGAGACCGCCGGCGACCACCACGTCCTGCGTGCGGACGTCGGCGACACCGCCGAGGTCGACCGGCTCGTCGGCGAGACCAAGGACCGCTTCGGGCGGCTCGACGGCATCGTCAACAACGCGGGTCTGATCAGCCACATCCCGTTCGCCGAGCTGCCCGCCGAGGAGTGGTCGCGGATCCTCGACACCAACCTGACGGCCGCCTACCGGATCATCCAGCAGGCGCTGCCCCTGCTCGGCGCCGGCTCCTCGGTCGTCAACATCGGCTCGCGCGGCGCCGCGGCGGGCATCCCGCTGCGCGCCCACTACACCGCGGCCAAGGCCGCCATGATCGGACTGACCCGCTCGCTCGCCAAGGAACTCGGCCCGCAGGGCATCCGGGTCAACGTCGTCGCCCCCGGCGTGATCGAGACCGAGGCCTTCGCCACCATGCCCGCCGAGCGCGCCGACGCACTGCGGGCCACCTACTCCCGCAAGACGGCCCTCGCCCGCCTCGGCACCGTCGAGGAACTGGCCGGACCGGTGCTGTTCCTGCTCAGCGACGCCTCCGCCTACATCACCGGCGAGACCATCAACGTCGACGGAGGCATCTGACATGGCCGAGCCGTCCGACCAGGTGTTCCGGGTCATGCTGCGGATGCAGATCAAGCCGGAGATGGGACAGGAGTTCGAGAAGATGTGGCTGGAGGTGGGCGACTCGGTCACCACGCACCCCGCCAACCTGGGCCAGTGGCTGTCGCGCAGTGCCGAGGAGAACGGCATCTACTACATCGTCAGCGACTGGGTGAACGAGCCGCTGTTCCGCGAGTTCGAGACCAGCGACCGGCATCTGGAGCACCGTCAGAAACTGCACCCGTACCGCAGCGGCGGCTCCATGACGACCATGCACGTCGTCGCCGCCCTCCCCGGCGCCGCGGGTGGCACCCCGTGACCTCCGAAGCGGTCTCCGGCGCGGTCGAGGTGGTGCTCCACCACCTGAGCGACGACCCGGACCGGGTGCTGGACGCGTACCACGAGGCCAGCCGCCGGATGGCGGGCACCGCCGGGCTGCTCGGCAACAAGCTGCTGCACGCCCTCGGTGACCCGCGCGCCTACGTCGTGGTGAGCCGGTGGTCGGACTGGGAGGCGTTCACCGCCTGGGAGGGCGGCCCCGCCCACAAGGAACAGACCGCCCCGCTCAGGCCGTTCCGCGACACCGGCCGGGACCGCCCCTTCGAGATCTACCGGGAGCTCGCCCACTACGGGAGTGACCGCGCCGTGACCGGTGCGGCCGACGTCATGGAAGGAGCCTGAGAATGTCCGGCACCAACGCCCCGCCGACCGACCTGTTCACGCCCGCCTTCCACCAGAACCCGCACGAGGCACTGGCCGCACTGCGGCACACCGCGCCCGCGGTGCCCGTGATGACGCCGAACGGACTGCGCACCTGGCTGGTCACCGGGTACGAGCACGCCAGGGCGCTGCTCGCCGACCCCCGGCTGAGCAAGGACATGCGGGTCGGCAGGGACCTCATCCCACGCAACTTCGCCGACCCCGACAAACAAAGGGAGTTCCTCGCGGAGTCGGGGGAGCGCAGCCAGTTCCCGCACGTCCTCAGCGTGCACATGCTCGACAGTGACCCGCCGGACCACACCCGGCTGCGCCGGCTCGTCGGCCGGGCCTTCACCGCCCGCCGGGTCGAGTCCCTGAGGCCGCGCATCACCGACCTCACCGACGAACTCCTGGACACCGTGGCCCGGCAGGGCAAGGTGGACCTGATGGAGGCCCTGGCCTTCCCGGTGCCGTTCACGGTCATCTGCTGGCTGCTCGGCGTCCCCGCGGACGACCGGGCCGTGTTCCGCCGCTGGTCCAACCTGCTCGTCTCCGGCGCGGGCACCGACGAGGTCCGCGAGGCCGGCGCGTCGATGATCGCCTACCTGACGGCGCTGATCGACTCCAAGCGGGCGAAACCGGCCGACGACATGCTCACCGACCTGGTCCACGCCCAGGACGCCGGCGACGAGCTGTCCTCCGACGAACTGATCTCCATGGCGTTCCTGCTGCTGGTGGCCGGCCACGAGACCACGGTGAACCTCATCGGCAACGGTGCCCTCGCCCTGCTCACCCACCCCGAGGTGCGCGAGCAGCTCGCGGCGGACGCCTCGCTGTGGCCCGCGGCCGTCGAGGAGTTCCTCCGGTACGACGGTCCGGTCACCAACGCCACCTGGCGGTTCACCACCGAACCCGTCGAGGTCGGTTCCGTGGTCATCCCCGAGGGCGAGTTCGTGACCATCTCGATCGGCGCCGCGGGCCGGGACCCGGTCCGCTACGCCGACCCGGACCGGCTGGACATCACCCGGGCCCACAGCGCCTCGGTCGCCTTCGGCCACGGTATCCACCACTGCCTGGGCGCCCCGCTCGCCCGGCTCGAGGGACACGTCGTCATCAGCCGCCTCTTCGCGCGCTTCCCCGGACTGCGGCTCGCCGTGGACGCGGGCGAACTGCGCTGGCGCAGCAGCCTGATGATGCGCGGCCTCGAGGAACTTCCGGTGTTCACGGCCTGACACCCGGTCCCGCCCCGCTCCGCCCGCCCCGCATCGACTGGAGGAGACACAACGTGGAACGTCACGGCACCGAGCGCCCCGCCTGGGCACCGCCGGAAGTCGACATCGACACCCCGAGCATCGCCCGGGTGTACGACTACTGGATCGGCGGCACCCACAACTTCCCGGCGGACCGGGAACTCGCGCGCAAGGTCGCGGCCGGCAACCCGGACCTGCCCGCCACCCTGAAGGCCAACCGCGCCTTCCTGCGCCGAGCGGTACGGCAGCTGTCGGACCTCGGCATACGCCAGTTCCTGGACATCGGCTCCGGCATCCCGGCGGAGGGCAACGTGCACGACGTGGCCCTCGCCGCCCACCCGGACAGCAAGGTCGTCTACGTCGACATCGACCCGGTGGCCGTCGCGCACGGCCGGGCCCTGCTGGCCGGCCAGCCCAGGGCGGCCGTCTTCCAGGGCGACCTGTACAAGTCCCGGGAGATCCTGGACGCGGACGACACCCGCCGGCTGATCGACTTCGGGCAGCCGGTCGCGCTGATCCTCGCTGCCGTACTGCACTTCGTGCCGGACGGCGACGACCCGCTCGCGCTGGTGAGGCAGTACACCGAAGGACTCGTGCCCGGCAGCGCCCTGGTGATCTCGCACGCCGGCGCGGAGGAGGTCCCGCGGGCCGCGCCGGAGGCCGCCGAGCAGTACCGGGGCGCGGTGAGCGAGGTCATCTGGCGCGACAACCGGGAACTCGCCGCCCTGTTCGAGGACTTCGAGCTGCTGGACCCCGGAGTGGTCCGCGCCCCCCTGTGGCGCCCTGAACCGACGGACACCCCCGACCCGGACCTCGCGATGCTGTCCGGAGTGGCACTCAAACCGGCCCGGTGAGGGGAGGTGGACGCCTCCCTCACCACGCCGGAGTCCTCACCGGCCGCCTCCCCGGCCGCACCGGCAGGGGCAGCGGGCGGCCGTAGGCCCGGGTTCGGCACTCTGCTCGCGGTCGACCTGTGGGAGCGGTTCAGCTTCTTCGGCATGGCGGCGATCCTGGTGCTCTACCTGACCGCCTCCGAGGCCCGCGGCGGCCTGGGCATGGCCCCGCAGACGGCCACCGCGGTCTTCGCGGCGTACATGTCGCTCAGCTTCATGGCCGGGCTGCCCGGCGGCTGGCTCGCCGACCGGGTGCTGGGCGCGCGCCGGGCCGTCCTGCTCGGCGGGGTGCTCATCACCTGCGGCCACGTGGTCCTCGCGGTGCCGGTGCCGGGCACGCTCTACGCGGGGCTGCTGCTGGTCGTGGCGGGCACCGGCCTCGTCAAGCCGGCCATGGCGGCGATGGTCGCGGGGGTCAGCGGAGACGGGGAGGGCCGCCGCGAGGCGGCCTTCTCGCTCTTCTACATGTGCATCCAGGTCAGCGCGCTCGTCGCTCCCGTGGTCACCGGGCTGCTGGCGGAGCGCGTCGCCTGGCACCTGGGCTTCGCCGCGGCCGCCGTGGGCATGACGGCGGGGCTGGTCCAGTTCGCCCTCGGCCGGCGCCGGTACGGGGACGTGGGCGCGCGTCCGTCCCGCCCGGTGCCGTCCGCCGAGGCCGCCGCGATGCTCAGACGTGCCGCGGTGGCCACGGCGGCGGTGGGCGCGCTGCTGGTGGCACCGGCGTCCCTCGGCCTGCTGCCGCTGCCCGCGGTGCTCGCCGTCCTCGGCCTGACCACGGTCACCCTGCCGTTCTGGTACCTGCGTTCACTGCGCCGGACCAGCGCGCCGGGGCCGGAGCCGGGGCCGGGTGCGGGACTGGGGCAGCGCCGTCGGCTGGCCGGGTTCACCGCTCTGATGGCGGCCTCGGCCGCGTTCTGGATGATCTTCGCGCAGAGCGGTTCGGTGCTCAGTCTCTTCGCCGAGCGCCACACCGACCGGGACCTGTTCGGCTTCGAGATTCCCGCCAGCTGGTTCCAGTCCGTGCACCCGCTCTTCGTCCTGCTGGCCGCCCCGTTCGTCGCACGGCTGTGGCTGCGCGCGGGGCCGCGGGTCGACGTGCCCGTCAAGTTCGCGGGGGCGCTGATCGCGGCCGGGCTGAGCTTCGTGCTGATGGCGGTCGCGGCCCGGCTCGCCGAGCACGGCCCGGTCGGCCCGTACTGGCTGCTGCTGGTCTACCTGCTCTACTCCTGCGGCGAGATCGCGCTCGCACCGGCCGGCCTGGCGCTGGCCGCCGCGGTCGCCCCGCCCGGCAGTACCAGCCGACTGCTCGCGGTGAACGGGCTGTTCGGCGCCGTGGGGGTGGTGGTGGGAGGCCAGTTGTTCCGACTGACGGCGGTGCTGCCCCTCGCGGCGTACTTCCTGCTGCTCGGGTGCTTCGTGCTCGCAGTCGGTACGGCGGTCGCGCTCGGTACCGTGCGGTTGCGCCGACTGCTCGGCGCAATGCGGTGAAGTACCCCCAACGGGATTCGAACCCGTGCTACCGCCTTGAAAGGGCGGCGTCCTAGGCCGCTAGACGATGAGGGCTATCGGGCCGCCTGTGCGCCTCGCGGCGCGTCGGGGACGTGAGAAGCATATGGGATGGCGGGAGGGATCGCCAAAACGGATTACGGGGCGGTGGGCGTCGGGGCGGAGGAGACGGGTGAGGGGGACGGCGAGGGGGACGGCGAGGGGGAGTGGGTCGCCCCCGGCTGGTTCTCCTCCACCAGATGGCGGCTGACCTCGGCCGTCGTCAGACCCAGGCCGCCCAGTTTGATCTCGTCCCAGGCCTGGAGGCGGCGGGTGTCACGGTCCATGTAGAGGATCGACGCCTCGATGGGGTCGGGGTACTTGCCCTCGATCGCGCGCAGGCCGCTGCCGCCCGTCGAGCCTTCGATCCGCAGGCGGGTGCCGTTCTTCAGGACCTCCATCTCGTTGTGGTGGAGGTGACCGGCCAGCACCAGCGGGACCGTGCCGTCCACCCCGCGGGCCGCCGACGGCTCATGGGCGACGGCGACGTCGACGGGCGTGCCCTTGGCGGTCTGGGCGCGCAGGGCGGCGGCCAGGCGGGCGCCCGCCTGCTCCTGGGACTCCTCGGCGCCGGGCTTCTCCGAGCGGTCGGGGGTGAACTGGGGGTCGCCGATGCCCGCGAAGCGCAGGCCGTCGATCGTCACGGCCCGGCCGTCGTCCAGGACGTGCACGTTCTTCAGGCCTTCCAGGTAGCGCTGGGTGGTCCGGGAGTCGTGGTTGCCACGCACCCAGACGTACGGGGCGCCGAGGTCCTCGATCGGGTCCAGGAAGCCGTTCTCGGCGGCCGAGCCGTGGTCCATCGTGTCGCCGGAGTCGACGATCACGTCGACCTTGTACTGCTCCACCAGCGAGGAGATGATCGGCCAGCTCGCCGGGTTCAGGTGGATGTCCGAGACGTGCAGGACCCGGAGGGTGGTCGGGTCGGGCGCGTAGGCGGGGAGCGTGGAGGTGGCGTCGTACAGCTTGGTCACGTTCGTCACCAGGCGCGCCAACTCCTTCTGGTAGACGTCGAACTCGGTGACGATGTTGCGCGCGTTGCCGACCAGGGACGGGGCCGAGGAGAGCAGTCCGGAGAACTTCGGTTCCAGGACGGATTCCGGGTTCCAGGTGGCGTAGGCGGTTCCTCCGGACGCGGCCAGGAGGGTGAGGGCGAGGCCGCCTGACGCGAGGGCCCGGCGGGGGCGGCGGTAGACCGCGAGGCCGAGGGCGGTGGCGCCCGACACGACGGCCACGCAGGAGCGCAGAGCCAGGTCGCGGGTGCCGTGTTCGACGTCCTTGGTGACCTCGTCCTGGAGGCCGGAGAGGCGTTCGGGGTGGTCGACCAGGGCCTGGGAGCGGACCGGGTCCAGCTGGTCGACGTTGACGTCCAGCCGGACGGGCGCGTGATGGCTGTCGAGTTCCAGGGCGCCGAGCGGCGAGACGTTGATCTTCGTGCCGCCGGTGAGCGACGGGCGCAGGGTCATCGTCGTGTTCATGGGCCCGACCGGGGTCCGTACGTTGCCGACGATCAGCAGCCCGAGCCAGGCGCCGAGGACCACCACGGCGACGAGGCCGAGGGCGCGGACCCAGGGGTGCGGCTGGCGGACGAGTTCGAAGGACGGGTGGGGCCGGCGGGTGCGGTAGTGGCGGGCGAGGGCACGCGGGGTCCTGCGTAGGGGGTTCACGATGTTCCGGACGGCGACGGGGACGCGGGCCATTGGTCCCGTATGCCCACCTGATCACGTGGATATGCGATGTGCCCACGACTCTCATACGGCTGCCGCGTACCGGACAATGGGCCTGTGCTGGAGATGACGCGCGAGGAGTTCGAGGAACTGGTCGCCGAGGCGCTGGACCGGATTCCGCCGGAGTTGACGCGGCTGATGGACAACGTCGCGGTGTTCGTCGAGGACGAGCCGCCGAAGGACGATCCCGAGCTGCTCGGACTGTACGAGGGGACTCCGCTGACCGACCGGGGCGAGTGGTACGCGGGAGTGCTGCCCGACCGGATCACCATCTACCGGGGGCCGACGCTGCGGATGTGCGGGTCGCGGGAGGAGGTCGTCGAGGAGACCGAGGTGACGGTGGTGCATGAGATCGCTCACCACTTCGGGATCGACGACGCCCGGCTGCACGCGCTCGGGTACGGGTGAGGGCCGCCGGCGCGGGTCGCGTGTCCTCTTGTGGGCGGCGGGAGTTGGGCAGGTTGACTCCTTCACCCTCCCCCGGAGGTGGCTGCCCGTGCGCCCCTTGTACGTACCCGTCCGTCTGGCCGCCACGGTCATGGCCGTCGCCGCTGCCGCCGGCTGCCTGAGCGTCGGCGACGACGGCGGCGGGGGGAGCGCCAAGCCCTCGCACTCCGCCGGCCAGCGGGGTGGTGAGGAACCCGACGGCGGGGCGGCGGTGTCGGGCGGCGCCGCCGGGATCGGCGCGGCGGCCGAGGACGGCAAGCACGGACGCGGCAAGGGGAAGAAGGGCAAGGGGAAGTCGGCTTCGCCGTCCGCGTCGGCGTCGGCGGAGGCGAGCGCGAATGCCTCGGCGGGCGCCAAACCGGGGAAGGGCAAGCCGGGGAAGGGCAAGCCGGACAAGCCGGGCGTGCCGGAGCCGACCGTGGCCGAGCCGACACCCACGCGCACGGTCGAGCCGCAGCCGCAGCCGTCGCCGTCCCCGCCGCCCCCGTCTCCGCCGCCCTCGCCGACGGCCGCCGAGCCGTCGTCCTCGGCGCACGAGCCCCCGGGGCCGCAACTGGGCGAGCGGGAGCCGGCACCGGAAGCGGGGACTCCGGCTTAGACCCGTCTGACCTGCGGTGATGGGCTCGGTTTGCCTTCAAGGGGGGTCGGTGCGTATGGTAATAGATCGTTTGACCCCATTGCCCGGCGCCGACACAGAGCGCGCCGTGTGGCGCGTACTCTCTCCCTTGCCGTGGCGGACCGCATAGAGGCGGTCGTATAGCGAAACACGGAGTTGACGGGCGCGTGCCGACGAGACTCCGGAAGGTTTCGCATACGCATGTCCATTTCCAGTACTGATCACGTCGTCGTGCCCGAGAACGAGGGCACTGTCGTGCCCGAGACCGTGGGCACCGAGGACGCACCCGAGGTCACCTTCGCGAGCCTCGGTCTCCCCGAGGGCGTCGTGCGCAAGCTCGCCCAGAACGGCGTGACCTCCCCCTTCCCGATCCAGGCCGCGACCATCCCGGACGCCCTGGCCGGCAAGGACATCCTCGGCCGTGGCCGCACCGGCTCCGGCAAGACCCTCTCCTTCGGTCTGCCGATGCTCGCGACGCTGTCCGGCGGTCACACCGAGAAGAAGAAGCCCCGCGGCATCATCCTCACGCCGACCCGCGAGCTCGCGATGCAGGTCGCGGACGCGCTCCAGCCGTACGGCGACGTCCTCGGCCTGAAGATGAAGGTCGTCTGCGGCGGTACGTCGATGAGCAACCAGATCTACGCCCTGGAGCGCGGCGTCGACGTCCTCGTCGCCACCCCGGGCCGTCTGCGCGACATCATCAGCCGCGGCGCCTGCTCGCTGGAGAACGTCCAGGTCGCCGTCCTCGACGAGGCCGACCAGATGTCCGACCTGGGCTTCCTGCCCGAGGTCACCGAGCTGCTCGACCAGATCCCGGGCGGCGGCCAGCGCATGCTGTTCTCGGCCACGATGGAGAACGAGATCTCCACGCTGGTCAAGCGCTACCTGACCAACCCGGTGACGCACGAGGTCGACAGCGCCCAGGGCAACGTCACGACCATGTCGCACCACATCCTCATCGTGAAGCCCAAGGACAAGGCGCCGGTCACCGCCGCGATCGCCTCCCGCAAGGGCCGCACGATCATCTTCGTCCGCACCCAGCTGGGCGCCGACCGCATCGCCGAGCAGCTCTGCGACTCCGGCGTGAAGGCCGACGCGCTGCACGGCGGTATGACGCAGGGCGCCCGTACCCGGGTGCTCGAGGACTTCAAGAAGGGCTACGTCAACGCCCTCGTCGCCACCGACGTCGCCGCCCGCGGCATCCACGTCGACGGCATCGACCTGGTCCTGAACGTGGACCCGGCCGGCGACCACAAGGACTACCTGCACCGCGCCGGCCGCACGGCCCGCGCCGGCCGCACCGGCACCGTGGTCTCGCTGTCCCTGCCGCACCAGCGCCGCCAGATCTTCCGGCTGATGGAGGACGCGGGCGTCGACGCCGGCCGTCACATCATCAACTCCGGTACGGCCTTCGAGCCCGAGGTCGCCGAGATCACCGGCGCCCGTTCGATGACCGAGGTCCAGGCCGAGTCGGCGGGCAACGCCGCGCAGCAGGCCGAGCGTGAGGTCGCCCAGCTCACCAAGGAGCTGGAGCGGGCGCAGCGCCGCGCGACGGAGCTGCGCGAGGAGGCCGACCGTCTGGTGGCCCGGGTCGCCCGCGAGCAGGGCGAGGACCCCGAGGCGGCGGTTGCCCAGGCGCAGGCCGCGGCGGCCGAGGTCTCCGTTCCCGAGCAGCCCGCGGCGCAGGACGTCGACAAGGCGGACCGGGACGACCGTGGCGGCCGCTCGTACGAGCGTCGCGACAACGACCGTGGCGGCTTCCGTCGTGACGACAACCGTGGTGGCGGTCGTTCCTTCGAGCGTCGTGACGACAACCGTGGTGGCGGTCGTTCCTTCGAGCGTCGCGATGACAACCGTGGTGGCGGTCGTTCCTTCGAGCGTCGTGACGACAACCGTGGCGGTGGTCGTTCCTTCGAGCGTCGTGACGACAACCGTGGCGGTGGTCGTTCCTTCGAGCGTCGTGACGACAACCGTGGCGGTGGCCGTTCCTTCGAGCGTCGCGATGACAACCGTGGTGGCGGTCGTTCCTTCGAGCGTCGTGACGACAACCGTGGCGGCGGCGGTTCCTTCGAGCGCCGTGACAACGACCGTGGCGGCTTCCGCCGCGACGACCGTCCGGCCCGTCCCTTCGAGCGTCGTGACGAGCGCGGTGGGCACCGGGGCAGCGACCGTCCGTTCAACCGTGACCGCCAGGGTGACCGCCCCGGCTTTCGCTCCTCCGGCCACGACCGCCCCTCCGGCCGTCGTGACGACCACCGCGGCAGCGGACCCGGCACCACCGGCACCGGCACGGGCACCGGCACCTTCGGTCGCCGTGACGACAAGCCGCGCTGGAAGCGCAACGGCTGAGTCCGCCCCTGAGCAGTGAGCAGTAGCGCCGTGGCGCCCGGAATTCCGGGCGCCACGGCGTTTTCGTGCGTCGAGGGCGGTCGGCAGAAAACGCTCTCCGCCCAGCTGTGAAGAGACTGTAAGATCAGCCGACTTCTGAGAGGGATGCGACGGCCGGGGGCCGGGGGGCATCTGATGCAACGCGCTCCCTCTCGTTTTGCTTTCCGGGGAGGACCACCTTGGCTCGTCATGTCTTAGTGCGCCGGTCGAAAGCGAGACGCGCGGCCGTCGCCGCAGCCGCGTCTGCCGCACTCGCGGCCGGTTTGAGTCCGCTGCTGCCGTCGGCGTCGGCGGCGGAGGTGCCGCAGGAGACGGTGGTGCCGGCCGCGCTGCGGAGCACGAATCTGGTGGCCTCGCTCCACGCCGCGGACAACCTCGCAGGTACGGACGGGGCGGGCACCGAGGGCGTCTTCTACCGGCAGGAGGACAGCTCCCGCTACCTGTGGACGCGGTACGCCGACGGCAAGGCCTTCGAAGCGCCGGTGGCGACGAGCTCGGTGGCCGTCTCCGGCACGGGCAGCGACGTCCTCGCGTACCGCCACTCCGGCGGCCGTATCGACCTGTGGAACGCCGTGGACGGTACGACCCGTACCGTCCAACTGCCCGCCGGCCAGGGTCTGCTGGCCGTGTACGGCACGACGGTCGTCACCCACCAGGCCGTCACCGGCGCGGACGGGACGACCAAGCGGGTCGTCCACCTGCTGACCGTCGGCGCGGACGGGTCCGTCGTCGACAAGGAGGTCGGCGGGCTGCCCGCGGGTATGACGCTCTCGCATCCACGCGGCGCGGACGCCTCGGGCCTGTTCTTCAACGCGATGCTGGACGGCACGCCGCGCATGGTGGCCCTGGACCGTACGACCGCCCAGGTCGTGAGCTGGACCCGGCCGCTGCCCGCCAACACCTACGCCTACGTCGAGCTCTCGCCCGACCACGTCGCCGTCTACAGCCGGACGCGCGGCACCAAGGTGCTGGTGGTGCCCCGCTCCGACCTGTCGGCCGCCCCCGTCGAGGTGACCCCGACGGGAAGCAGCACCGCCAACTACCTGGCGCTGGTGGGCGACTGGCTGGTCCAGCGCCTCAGCAACGACCAGGTGACGGCGCAGCCCCTCGCGGGCGGCCCCGCGGTGACCCTGCTCACCTCGACACGCCTCGGCCTGTCCACCGTGTCGAACGGCACCGCCCTCGCCGTCGGCCGTACCGCCGCCGACGACTGGGGCATCCAGCGCATCCACGCCGATCCGGCCGGCAAGCCGGTCGTCACGCAGGTCAAGGCCCTGCCGAAGCCGCCGGCCCCGATCCAGGGCCTCTCCCTGGAGCAGGGCCGTCTGGTCGTCACCGACACCAGCGGCAGCACCCAGCGCAACGACTACGTGCGGACCGTCGCCGCCACCGGCACGCCCGAGTTCGGCGAGCGCTCCGAGTTCACGCCCCGGCTCGTCTCCGACGTGGTGGTCGGCACCTGCCCGGCGAACGACGTCGCCTGCTCCCAGGTCTTCGGCACCGCGGACGGCCGTATCGCCTGGCTGGAGCACACCAACTCCGACACAGAGGACCTGATCCGGGTCAACGGGCCGACCGAGGCGCGGCTCTGGGAACGGGCCGTGCCGGCCGGCGGTCGTATCACCGACGTGTCCGGGCGGTACGTCCTCTACACGGACACCGACAAGCAGTACGTCTACAAGGTCGGCGACTACGGCACCCCGTCCGTCACCCGCACCCCGGGCGCCGCCGCCCTGTCCGGCGACGTCTTGTGGACGACGGGCACGACCGCCGGCAGCGTCACCGCGTACAGCCTCACCGCCAAGAGGACCACCGAGACCCTCACCACCGACGCGGGGTGCACGCCCGCCGAACTCCAGGCGCTGGGCCGCTATCTGTACTGGGCCTGCGACGGCAAGGCCGGCGTCTTCGACCGTACGGCGAAGAAGTCCGTGCCCGTGCCGACCGGTGAGGCCAAGCTCGGCGACGGGTACGTCGTCACGCACGACAAGCAGGACGGGAAGCTGACGCTGACGACGGTCGCGGACGGCACGCCCGCGAACCGCGTGATCGGCGATCTGCCGGACACGGGCGTCTCGCAGCGTGACGTGCGCTGGACGGTCGACGAGGCGGGCGCGAACGCGGCCTACGTCGACGGCCAAGGGCGCGTGCATCTCGTACCGTCCGGGGTGCAGCAGCAGCCGCTGCGGCTGCTCGCGCCGGCCGTGAACGCGTCGTCCGTCAAGGCGCGCGCGTTCGACACCACGCCGGACACCCTGACCACCCTGCTGCTGTCGAAGCCGTCCTCCGGCTGGGACGTCAGGGTGCGCAACCGTGCGACCGGCAAGGTCTACGGCGACCGCGTGGACGGCACGGCCGCGCGGGGTGAGCTGAACGTCGGCTGGAGCGGTCTCGACCCCCAGGGGACCGGGGACGCGTACCTGCCGAACGGCTCCTACGACTGGACCGTCACCGTCACCCCGGCGGACGGCGTCGGCGCCCCGCTGACGGTGACCGGTACGGTCCGGCTGGTGAAGGGCGAGGCGGTCCGTCGCGACCACGTGGGCGACGACGGCTTCGGCGAGCTCCTCACCCTCAACTCCTCCGGCGCGCTGACCTTCCAGCAGGGCACGGGCAAGGGCACGTTCTCCGGGAAGGTGAGCGGCGGCGGCTGGGCGACCTCGGTGAGGCCGGTGCCCTTCGGGGACCTGAGCGGGGACCGCTGCAACGACGTGCTCGTACGGCTGAGCAGTGGCGCCCTGCGGCTGTACAAGCCGGGCTGCGGTGCCGCGCTGAAGCCGACGACGTCGTACACGACCCTCTCGGCCGGCGGCTGGAACCAGTACGACCTGCTCACCGCGCCCGGTGACGTGAGCGGCGACGGCCGTCCGGACCTGGTCGCGCGCAACGCGTCGACCGGCACGGTGTACCTGTACAAGGGCACGAGCGCGGGCAAGCTGTCGGCGCGGGTGAAGCTCTACGACAACTGGAAGACGTACAAGAAGGTCGTCGGGGCCGGTGACCTGAACGGTGACGGGGTGGGTGACCTGCTCGCCCAGGACAAGGCGAACAACCTGTACCGGTACCTCGGGAAGGTCAACGGCACGTTCGGCGCCCGCGTGAAGGTGTTCTCCAACTGGGGTGGTACCTACAACGCGGTCGTCGGCGTCGGGGACATCACCGGGGACGGCAGGAGCGACCTGGTGGTGCGGGACTCGGCGGGCAATCTGTACCGCAACGCGGGTGACGGCAAGGGGTCGTTCGGGGCCCGGGTGAAGATCACGAGCGGCTGGCAGGGCTACAAGGGCCTTTTCTAGCCAAGTTGTGACGTGTGTCACGCCCCCGGCAGGGGAATTGCTGGGGGCATGACAGATGACGCCAGAGCGAGCGGGCATACGGATCTCACGGACGAGGAACGGCTGGCCCAGCTCGGTTACACGCAGGTTCTCGCCCGCCGCATGTCGGCGTTCTCCAACTACGCGGTCTCCTTCACCATCATCTCGGTCCTCTCGGGCTGCCTGACGCTGTATCTGTTCGGCATGAACACGGGCGGCCCGGCCGTGATCATGTGGGGCTGGGTGGCCGTAGGCCTGATGACCCTCTTCGTCGGCCTGTCGATGGCCGAGATCTGTTCGGCGTACCCCACGTCGGCAGGCCTCTACTTCTGGGCGCACCGCCTGGCCCCGTCCCGCACCGCGGCCGCCTGGGCCTGGTTCACGGGCTGGTTCAACGTGCTCGGCCAGGTCGCGGTCACCGCGGGCATCGACTTCGGGGCGGCGTCCTTCCTCGGCGCCTACCTGAACCTCCAGTTCGACTTCGAGGTGACAGCGGGCCGCACGGTCCTGCTCTTCGCGGGCATCCTGGTGCTGCACGGCCTGCTGAACACCTTCGGCGTCCGGATCGTCGGTCTGCTGAACAGCGTCAGCGTCTGGTGGCACGTGCTGGGCGTGGCGGTGATCGTCGGCGCGCTGACCTTCGTGCCCGACCAGCACCAGTCCGCGTCCTTCGTGTTCGGCGAGTTCGTCAACAACACGGGCTGGGGCAGCGGGGTGTACGTCGTCCTCCTGGGCCTGCTGATGGCCCAGTACACCTTCACCGGCTACGACGCCTCGGCCCACATGACGGAGGAGACCCGGGACGCGTCGACGGCGGGCCCCAAGGGGATCGTCCGCTCGATCTGGACGTCGTGGATAGCGGGTTTCGTCCTGCTGCTCGGCTTCACCTTCGCGATCCAGTCGTACGACGGTGCCCTCGGGTCGGCGACGGGCGCGCCGCCGGCCCAGATCCTGCTGGACGCGCTGGGCGCGACGGCCGGCAAGATGCTCCTGCTGGTCGTGATCGGGGCGCAGTTGTTCTGCGGGATGGCGTCGGTGACGGCCAACAGCCGCATGATCTACGCCTTTTCGCGCGACGGCGCCCTGCCGTACTCGCGCGTGTGGCACACGGTCAACCCGCGCACGCGCACGCCCGTGGCGGCGGTCTGGCTGGCGGCGGGCAGCGCGCTGGTCCTGGGCCTTCCGTACCTGATCAACGTGACCGCGTACGCGGCGGTGACGTCGATCGCCGTGATCGGCCTGTACATCGCGTACGTCATCCCGACCCTGCTGCGGCTGCGGAAGGGGGAGGCCTTCGAACGCGGGCCGTGGCATCTGGGCCGCTGGTCGCGGATCGTGGGCGTGGTGTCGGTGGTGTGGGTCGGCGTGATCACGGTCCTGTTCATGCTGCCCCAGGTCTCCCCCGTCACCTGGGAGACCTTCAACTACGCCCCCCTCGCCGTCCTGGCCGTCCTCGGCTTCGCCTCGACGTGGTGGCTGGCCTCGGCCCGGCACTGGTTCCTCAACCCCGCACACGAGCGGACCCGCGCCCGTGAGGCGGCTCGCGCGAACGCCCCCGAACCGGTCGATCCCTGACACTCCGGACCCGCCCCGGCCCGTCGTTCCCATCCGGCACGGCCGTGTCCCCGATACCTGATCGGCGACACGGCCACCTCCGGCTATGCTCGGGGTGGCAACATCGCCTGGGCCCTTAGCTCAATTGGCAGAGCAGTGGACTTTTAATCCATTGGTTGTGGGTTCGAGTCCCACAGGGCCTACGAGGAAGCCCCAGTTCAGAGCGCATCTGATCTGGGGCTTCGGTGTGTTTCGGGGGCTTGGACATCGTTGGCTCGCCCGATGCTCGCCCGAAGTGCAGACGATCATGGCGAGTAGCCCCGGTGCCCGCCCCGTCCTGGGAAGCCGGCGTGGATGGGACCGACCTGTGTCCGGCAACCCCAACATGCGCCTGTGACGCCACTGCCAACGGTCACAGAGCGTTACATCAGTGGTGAGGTTGCTTGACATCGTCATGAAGGAACGGGATAGGAGCCCCGCCAGGCCCGACCCACATCAACCCCAGGGCCTGATCCTTCTTCAGGGCCCGCTTGGCCAAGAGCGCGACCAGCCCTGCATACGCTGCGAGGGCTTTACTGACCGTCGGTTCCGGAATCGCGGCCGCAATGATGGCAGCAGCTGACGCGACGTCTGCCGCGTCTTCGGTCTCTTGCTTGGTGAAGTAGATCTTCTTCTTGAACCAGCCGAACTCATAACGAGCCATTGATACCCCCAGGGACAGCTCTTCCCGTGCACGGCGGCGTTTACGCGCCACGACATGGAGCGGCCCCGGCCGGCGAGGGGGGGCACCCACCAGGGCGGTTGGAGGGCCGTCAGGCGCGGGCCTGGACGATCAGCGTGCCGACTGTGCGCGGGCCGGGCGGCGCGGCCAGGACCTGCGTGCGTACATCCGTGTAGCCGTATTGGCTTAGCAGCTGCTCCCACACCTTCGGCTCGTAGTCCCAGCGCTTCACGACGAGCGGGTCCTCGTCGGTGCCGCGCGGAATGTATGAGGCCTGGCAGCCGTAGCAGCCCTCTACGGGCGGCCCTTGCGAGAACACCAGCGTGCCGCCCGGTCGCAGGCGCTCACGCACGGCCGGCAGCAAGACGGCCGGATCCGTGAACCACACCGCCCCGTACACCGAGCACACCGCGTCGAAGTGAGCGGCGCCGTGCAAGTAGGAGACGGCGTCCCCGCGCACCAGGTCGAGCCCTGGCATACCGCCCCACCGCTCCTCGGCCGCACGCAGTTGCGCCGCCGACACGTCGATGCCGACCGCCTCCATGCCGAGCCGCGCCAGGTGCGCGGCGTTTCCGCCCTTGCCGCAGCCGAGATCCAGCACGCGGCCACCGGCCGGCAGGCCGAGGAGTTCCGCCCCGGGGCCGTGGTCGGGGTACTGAGTCCAGTTGAACCAGGTCGTCTCACCGCGGGCGTTCGTCGGCTTCCGCTCGGGCCGCTGACGCGCGTAGGTGTCCCAGGCGATCGCCGTGTCTGTCACTGCCTGCTCCGCTCGTAGGGCCAACCGCCCGGCTGTGACACCGGACGGCTGGAGTGTCTTACATGGGGTGCCGGTGTGTCAGCCGCTCTTGGGACTGTCGTGGCATCCAGCGTGGCACTGGTTGCAGTCGGCGGCCGAGTACCAGAGTTCGGCGTCGACCGTGTACCCGGCGTCCTGGATCGCGCTCATGGTCCGCTCACGGGCCGCCGCCGCGCCGCCCGGCATCTGCTCGTCCTCGTCGGCGGGGACGTGGTGGACGAACCGGCCGAGGACCTTCTGGCAGAAGGCGGCGTAGTCGACGGTGTGCAGGATGAACGCGTGCCAGCCGTAGTCGACCAGCTCGCTGGGGACGAGGGAGTGGCCGGGCTGCCGGCCGGACGCGGCGATGAACGCGGCGGCCTGGCCGACGATGCGGCGGGCGGTCTCCTCGTTGATCTCCGGGTGGTCTCCGGTGACACGATGGACGAGCCGGCTCATCAGCTCGGGGTGGACCAGGGTGGCCGGGTCGGTGGTGCCCACGGGACGTTCCAATGCGATGGTCACGTCTACCTCCTGTTGTGGACGGACGCCCCCAAGTCGGGGCGTTGGAACCCGCCGCCCCCACTGGCTCACGGGGTGCAGGGGGGCGGCGGGGGTCATGGCCGGCGGCTCGCCGCCGAGTTCTCGTGGTGGTTGTCGGCTACGCCCCGGGAGGCCACCACCTCTCCGGGGTCTTCAACGCGTCAACGGTGCGGCGCCGCAGGACAGACCGCTTCCCGCCCGTGGGTATCCCCATGATGGGTAGGCTCGTTGGTGAGCCCGTGCGACACGGTTGCCATCCGCAGGTGGGGAACCTGATGACCGGATACGAACCTCTGACGGCACTTCCGCGCGCCCTTCTCAAGCGCACGGACATGACAGCGGCTATCGCCGCCCACGACTTCGGCACCGTCTTCGCGCTGGCCCGCAGTGAGGCGGGCATCAGCTACTCCAAGATTGCAGCCGAGTGCGACATCAAACCGGAGCGGGTGGGTGCCCTGGCACGCGGACAGGGCAATATCACGACCTTCGAAAAGATCACGCGGATCGCCGACGCTCTGCGCATCCCCGGGCACATGCTGGGCCTCGCCCCGCGTACCTGGGAGGCGCCGGATGAGGAGGGAGACGAGTTGCAGCGCAGGGAGTTCTTCAAGGCGTCCGCCGGGGCAGGGCTGGCCGCGAGCCTGCCCGACCTCACCCGAGCAGCCGAATCGGAAGAGACTTCCCCAAGTGTCTGCGGGAACGCACTGCGCGGCTGCGCCACCTGGACGACATCCTTGGCGGCGGCGACACGTACCGCGTCTACGTCAGTGAGTACCAGGCCACCAAGGTGCTTATCCGCGACGCCAGGTACACCGAGGAGACCGGCCGCGGCCTGTTGTCCGTGCTCGCCGAACAGGCACAGCAAGCCGGTTGGGCAGCGTTCGACGCGGGGAGGCATGCAGACGCCGCCGCCCTGTATGAGGACAGTCACCGGGCGGCTGTGGACGCGGGGGATCCAGCGCTTGCGGGCAACGCACTCGCCTTCCTCGCCTACCAGACTGTCAGCGGCGACCGGCACGCCGGGTTGGAGATCGCCGCACGCTCTGTCTCCGAAGCGGGTCCGGACGCGCCGCCGGGTGTGCGTGCGCTGCTGAACGAGCGGCTGGCGTGGGCGTGTGCCGTTGCCGGGATGGCCGCCGAGACGGAGCGGGCCCTGGCGGCCGCCGAGGCCGCCCTTGCTGAGGTCAACGGCTCTCCGCAGCCTGATTGGGTGGCCTGGGTAGACCGCAACGAGCTACAGATCATGACGGGGCGGTGCTGGACGGAGCTGCGTCGCCCGCTGCGCGCGGTGCCCGTCCTGGAGGCGGCGCTTGCCCAGTACGACGACGCTCACGCGCGCGACAAGAGCCTGTACCTGTCCTGGCTGGCCACCTCATACCTCCACGCTGGCGAAGTCGAGCAGGCCTCCGCAACCACGGGGCGTGCGCTCGACCTGTCCGCCGGTGTCGCCTCGGTGCGGCCACGCGAGCGTTTCGCCCCTGTCCTGCGGATGCTCGCCGAGCACCGCTCGCTGCCGCAGGTCGCGGAGGCCCTGGAGAAGGCCATGGACTGACCTCTACTCGGAGGGTTCCGTGTTCGCGGCGATCCACCGCAGGCACGCCTCCGACCCCTCCAGGATCGGTACCGCGGCGATCTCCGGACTCTGCCACGGATGATGCCTGAGCAGGTGTGCTTCCAACGCGGCGTACCGTGCCCGGCTGGTCTTCAGCAGCACCTGCCACTCCTCGCCGGTACCGAACTCGCCGTTGTGCCAGAAGGCGGAAATCACCGGACCCACGATTTGGGCCCCAGCCGCGAGCCGCCCGCTCACTACCGATCGCGCTAGTTCCAGTGCCTGTTCTCGCGTCTCAGTCGCCGTAGAAACCTGCACGAAGGTAGTCATGCGGGCGAGCGTATCCGGACCATGGGCATGACGAAACGCCCTCTGGCCGGGGCGGCTCGCCGGGCTTCAGGTGTTCGGCTCGCTGTCGCCGGGTGCGTCGCCGGTCGGCTGCGGCATTCCGATGACGTACGTCCCCTTCGCGGGCAGCGTGGCGACGAGCCCTCGCTTCCGGAGCTCGACGATGGCCCGACGCACGGTGCCGATGCTCACGCGGTGCAGCTCTGTCATGGCTCGCTCGCCCGGCAGCGCGGCCCCCTGTGGCAACTTGCCGGACCCGATCTCCGCCGCGATGGCGTCGGCGAGTTTCACGTACTCGTAGCGCGGAAGCTTACTCATCCTTCCACGGTGCCGCAGCCCAGCGCACATCGCAGGGGCAGAACGCGTTCCACCGCGTTGGGACGCGGAGAGACGCAAAGGGGTGCAGGGGGACGCAGTTGCCGGTATGGTCGAAATGACAGACCCCGGCGAGGTGGCTAGACCTCCCGGGGCACGGCCAACGCTTACCAGGAGCGTCGACATGCACGACCTTATCCGCCGCACTCTTGAATGGCTGCGCCTCCTCTTCGCCCCGGGGACAGGGAAACGGCGGCGCCCTCACCGCCACTCCTACCCCCGCCTCCATCTCACCGTCGTACGGCGCCCCTCCTCCCCCCATCCCACGCAGTTGCCCCGCCACCGCTCCCCGTACGGCCTCGTCACGCCCCTCGACGGGTCCGACTCCGCCCTCGTACGCCCCTACCTCACCGCCCACGAACGGGAAGCCGTCCTCCAGCAACACCGCCGCCTCGCCCTCGTCCTCGCCGCCGACTTCGGGATCGACCTCGATCAGCACCTGATCGGTGCGCAGGAGGTGGCCGCCTGATGGAAGACCTCACCGAGCACTCCACCGACCACCCGACGACCTCGCCGTCCCCCCGTCTGCTGCCCTGGCCGTCCCCTGACGGCAAGCCCTGCTATCTGGTGACGGACAGCGGCGGCGGATACCTGTCCCGCCTCGCGGACGACCTGGAGGACACGCAACTGGCCATGGGCGCCGATGGTCTCGGCCTCGCCCGCCACGTTCTGGACGACCCCATGTCGCCGTACAGCGAGGTCCGCTACACCGGCCTTCGCCTCGCCGAGTGCCTGACCGACGCCCTGCGCGTCGCCGAGTCCCGGGGGCTGCGCCTACCAGTACCGGACGTCGAGGAACCCGTGCATGATCGGCCCGTGCGGAGTCGGAGGGCCGGGCTATGGTCATGACCGTCCACGCAGCCGAACCGACACCGGTCGTTCCCCCCATGCCCGAGCGGACACCGAAGGCGCTGCGTGAAGCGATCGCTCGGTACGCCCCCCACTCCTGCCCGACTTCGACGAGCACTGGAAACGGGCCATCGCCGACACCTACGACATCAGCCCGCTGCCCGCGTTCCTGGCCCGCTGGTGGGGCGAGTATGCGATCGCCCGCGACCCTGAGCTCGATGCTCATGTGACCGATCTCCAACACCGCGCGGCAGAGGCCACCGATTACGCCGAGGCCAAGGCACTTCTCGACGAGGTGTCGAGGATTCGGCACAGCGCGCGGGAGTTGGCGCCCGGCCAGTGACCGATGAGCTCATGGGGCCGCCTTGGCAGATGGACTGGCGACTCGTGCCCTCGCCGACCGCGGCGCCCCGAGGATCCGCAGATCGTGGTGATAGAAGTCTTCTGGCAATGAGGAGGCGGTCGTGGCGACAGCAGACGAAAAACCCGTGGAGATCGACAAGAGGGACGTCCCTCTTTCCGGTGGCCGAACCCTTCGCGTGACGGAGTTCAGCAACGGCAGCATCCGACTGGCGGTGAAGACCGGCTCTCCCTACGTGATCACCAGTCTTGAACAGATCGACGGCGAGGCTGTCCTGAAGATCTCGCCTGGCCGCGAAGGGTCCAATGCCCACAAGAACTGGGTACGCGACCACGGTGCTACCGACGGGTGATGTTGCGGGCGGCCATTGAGTTGGCACCCAACACTGCGGCGCCCGAGCCGACGTCGGTCGGGTCGGGCGCCGCGGGGTTTGTGAGGGGGGCGATCAGCCGACGTCGGTCATCGCCTCGCGTACCAGGGCCGTGTCGACGAACTGTTCGAAGCGGACGATGCGGCCGCCGCGTACGACGAAGTGGTGGGCCACGCGGACGTTGATGTTCTTGCCGGTGGACTTGTTGGTGGCGGTGTAGCGGGCCAGGACGACGACGTTCTCGCCGTCGACGACGTAGGTGTCGTCATGGGCGGTCCAGTTGTCCCACGCCTTGGCGAGCTGTTCCATCACGTTGGCGGTGACGCCGTCGGGGGTGCGGTAGGTGCCGGCGAGGGGGAAGCCCGCCATCTCGGTCCACTCCACGTCGGGGGCGAGGGTGGCGCGGAGGGCTTCGAGGTCGCCGGCGGCCGAGGCGAGGTACTGGCGGCGGACCACGTCGGCCGGGGCGGCGGAGGTCGCGAAGTCGGTGGCGTTCCTGTCGGTGGGTGTCATGGCCGTCAGCCCCACTTCATTTCGCCCTTGGCGACCTTGGCGCCGATCTGGGCGGCGATCAGCATGCCGTTGTCGGGGTAGCGCTTGACGAGGGCGGCGGTCAGCGCCGAGCCGTCCTCCGCGGTCGCGAACTCCTCTTCGAAGGCGAGCAGGTAGTCGCGGGTGGCGGTGATGGCGGAGGCGTCGGCGGCCGTGCCGGGCAGGCGGTGGCCGGGGACGACCAGTCGCGGGTCGAGGGCGGACATCTCGTCCAGCAGCTGGATCCAGGCGGAACGGTCCTCGGGGGCGGCCGTGTCGGCGACCCAGACGTGCTCCTTCTGGAACAGCAGCACGCCGCCGAGGATCGCGCGCTGCTCGGCCTGCCACAGGTAGTGGCGGTCGGGCAGCGCGGCCGGGCCGCCCTTCAGCTCGAAGCGGTGGCCCTCCAGGGTGAGGTCACCGGTCAGCGGGGTGATGTCGACCAGACGCGTGGGCAGGTTCGGCCCGAGGGCCTCCCAGGCCTTGAGCTTGCCCTCGTAGGAGTGCTGGATGTGCTCGATGACCTGCGGGGTGGCGACGAAGGCGGCGTCGGGGAAGGCGTCGGCGAGGACTTCCGCGCCGAAGTAGTAGTCCGGGTCGCCGTGGCTGAGGAAGACGGTGGTCAGCTGCTTGCCGGAGTCCAGGACGGCGGCGGCCAGGCGATGGCCGTCGGCCCGGGTGAAGCCGGCGTCGACCAGCAGTGCCTCGCGCTCGCCGGTGACGAGGGTGGCGGTCTTGTTCTTGCTGCCGGCGGGGAAGTCGAGGTCGAGGACGGTGAATTCGAGCGTGCTCATGGGGCGCTCCGTGTTTCGCGGGGGATGTGGGGGACGGGTGGAGGAGGACAGGGGACGGGGACGGGGGGTGGGGGAGAGCGTCAGGGGGCGTCTGTGCGCAGGGGCGTCAGGCGCCGGTCGATCTCGTCCGCGGTGGCGTGGCCGCGGGCCAGGACGGTGACGCGGTCGCCGTCGACGGCGAGGAGGGTGGGGAAGCCGGTGACGCCGAGCGCGGCGGCGCGGCGGAAGTCCGCCCTGGCCGCGGCCCGCGTCTCGGGTGCCTCGAACGCGGCGACCACGGCGTCGGCGTCGAGCCCGGACGCCTCGGCCAGCTGTCGGTAGGTGGCCGGGTACGACAGGCTGCGCCCGTCGACGTAGAAGGCACGCTGCAGGGCCGTGGCCAGTTCCACCGCCTGGTCGGGGGCGGCTTCGCGCAGGGCGGCGACGCCGCGTGCGGCGGCCTCGGAGTCCATCACGAAGGACCCTTCGGCCAGCAGGCGCTGGTAGCCCGCACCGAACTCGGCCCCGGTCAGCTCGGCGATCTGGTCGTTCGCGCCCCGCACGTAGCCGAACGCGCTCATCGGGACCCGGCGCTCCCCGGTGAAGAGGCCGCCCGAGACCACCTCGACCGGCAGCTCCGGGTGACGGGAGACGGTCTCGCGCAGGGTGTCCGAGAAACCGTGCGACCAGCCGCAATAGGCGTCGAAAACGTAGACGAGCTGCATCGGAGACCTCGACAGACAGGGTGTGGCGCCCGCCCAACGCGAGCGATTCATCTGACAAAACAATATCTGCTGTGTCAGATATTTCCGAAGGCGGAGGCCATGGTGTGTGACGGGTGCCACAGCCGTGGCGCCGGTGTCATTGGATCAGGCGTCGCGCCCGGCCGCAGCTCAGGGCAGCCGGGGCAGCATGTCCCGCGCCGAGTGGCTCAGGATGCGCAGATCCTCCGCGAACCGCTCCCGGTCCGCCTCGGGCAGCGGCTCCAGGAAGTACCGCTTGATGTTCTCCACGTGCACCTGGGAGGCCCCCACCACGGTCTCCTCCCCCAGGACGGTCAGCCGCACCAGCCGCCCGCGCCGGTCGCCGGGATCCTCGACCCGTTCCACCAGCCCCGCCGCCTCCATACGGTCCACCAGCCGCGTGGCCCCGCCCGTGGTCAGCACCTGCTCCTGGGCGATGGCCCGCATCGACAGACCCGGCTCGGCCGCCCGCCCCAGGATCAGCAGCACCTCGTACACCAGATGGCTGATCCCGCACTCCACCTCAAGGGCGCGCCCCAGGATGTACTCCAGCCGGTTGGCCGCCCCCTGCAACCGTCCGAAAGCCAGGACCAGCTCGTGCTGCGCGGCCTCCTTCGCCGTCGAAATCCCCGCGTGTTCACTCACGGTCCCAGCACCCCTCACGTCGTCCCCGGCAGGCCATGCCCCGATCATGCCGTGGCCGCGGACGCGGTGGCACGGTCAGACCTCGCAGAAGCCGAGGCCCTTGAGGGCGTCGTTGATCTGCCTGCCCTGGGTCTCGGTGGTCGTGACGTCCTCGTACGTGAAGCGCTGCGAGGCCGACCGGTCGAGTCGCCGGGCGCCTGCGTTGACCGCGCCGCACTGGTCGCGGGCGGCGTCCACGGCCTTGTCCTCGTACTTCACGATCCGAGGGTTGGCCGCGGCGAGCGCCCTGAGCAACCGGACACGGGCCGCCCCGATCGGCTCGGGCGGGATGCCGGCCGCATCAGTGGTCGCGGGGCTCGTCGGCTTCGGCGTGGTCGCTTTGGTTGCCGTGTTACGTGTGTTCGGTGTGTTCGGTGCCGGGTTCGTCGCCTTGTCGTCGTTGTCGGCTGACGTGCACGCGGTGAGCGCGAGCAGCGCGGTGGCGCCGACCGCGCGGAGTGCGGCGGCGGTGATGCGGGTGTTCATGGTCCCCCAGGGCCGTGATGTGCCGGGGGTCATCATGCCTTCCGCGGGCCCGTGGTGTGGCCCGCTCCACCCCGGTCCGGGTGCCTGCTCGCCCGCCCCGTCCCGGCCCGGTCATCTAGCGTGACCGCATGGGGAAAACGGTCCAGCGGGCCGCGTGGGCCACCCTGCATCTGGTCGTGGCCGCGGCGATGGCGTTCGGCGTGTGGATCTTCATCACCGTGCTGCTGATCACCGCCGTCGGCACGCTCGCGGTGGTCGGCGCCTGGATGCTGCCCGAGACGGTGCTGCTGATCCGGCGGATCGCCGGCGCCAAGCGGGGACTGACCACCGCCTGGACGGGGCAGCGGATCCCCGAGGCGTACCAGAGCATGACCGGGACGCTGCGCGAGCGGCTGCGGATCGCCGTACGCGACCCCGGTACGCACACCGACCTGCGCTGGATGACCGCCTACTACTTCTACGGCGCCCTCGTCTTCCTCGCGCTGCCGCTGTGGCCCGTCGGACTCGTCGTCGACGGCGTGTGGTGCGGACTGCTGCGGCGGCCTGCGGTCGTGCTGCCGTTGATCGTCCGGCTCGCGGACACCGAGGCCGGCCTGTCGGCCGTCGTGCTCATGCCGTCCCCGAAGGCGCAGCTCGCCGCGCGCGTGGAGGAGCTGAAGGAGACCCGGGCCGACGCGATCGCCGCGCACGGCGCCGAACTGCGCCGCATCGAGCGGGACCTGCACGACGGCACGCAGGCGCGGCTCGTCGCCCTGTCGATGCGGATCGGGCTCGCCAAGCGGGCCTACGACCGTGATCCCGACGCCGCCCGCAAACTGCTGGACGACGCCCAGGGCCAGGCCGAAGCGGCACTCGCCGAGCTGCGGCACGTCGTACGCGGCATCCACCCGCCGATCCTCACCGACCGCGGCCTGGTCGGCGCCGTGCGGGCGCTGGCCGCGAGCAGCCCTCTGGCCGTGTCCGTGGACGACGGCGGCCTGGAGGAGGGCGTGCGCGCGCCCGCGGCCGTGGAGGCCGCCGCCTACTTCGTCGTCGCCGAGTCGCTGACCAACGCCGCCAAGTACAGCGGCTCGCCCCGGGCCGAGGTCCGTCTCGCCCGTACCCGGCGCGGTCTGACCGTGCGCGTACGCGACGAGGGCCCGGGCGGCGCCGACGAGTTCGCCGGCTCGGGGCTGCTCGGCATGCGCCGGCGGGTCGCGGCGCTCGACGGGACGTTCGAGGTCACCAGCCCCGTCGGAGGACCGACTGCGATCGAGGTGGAGCTGCCGTGCGTGTGGTGACCGCCCAGGGCGAGCGTGCGCTCCGTCCGAAGCGGTGCAGCCCGCCACACCGTCAGCCCGCGTGCAGTCCCGTCAGCTCTCCCAGCGGCAGCGTGTGCTGCGTCTGGAGCACCTTCGCGCGCAGGTACCGGACGTTGTGCGCGGTCTGGAAGACGCCGGTCGGAACGCGGTCGCGGACGTCGATACCGAGCTCGCGCAACTGCCCTGCCTTGTCCGGGTTGTTGGAGAGCAGGTCGAGGCCGCTGATCCCGAGGGCCTGGAGCATCTGGGCCGCCGCCGTGTAGTCGCGGGCGTCCTCGGGCAGACCCAGCGCGGTGTTGGCGGCGTACGTGTCGAGGCCCTGGTCCTGGAGGGCGTACGCGTCGAGCTTGTTGTAGAGGCCGATGCCGCGGCCCTCCTGGCGGAGGTAGAGCAGGACGCCGCCGCGGTCGGCGATGCGCTCGACCGCCTCGCGCAGTTGCGGTCCGCAGTCGCAGCGGGCCGAGCCGAAGACGTCGCCGGTCAGGCACTCGGAGTGCAGGCGGACGAGGGGGGTGGCGGGGGTGAGGGGGGCGGTGGTGAGGGGGGCAGAGGTGGTGCCGGGGGTGGTCGCCGTTGCCGGGTCGCCGAGGATGATCGCCACGTGCTCCTGGCCGTCCACCAGGCCGTGGAAGGTGACCAGTTCGGCGTCGACGCCGTAGCCGTCGTGGAAGCGCAGCGGTACGCGGACGCGGGAGCGGAGGGTGGCGGCGGGGAAGTCGGGCATGCGGGTTCTCCCGGGTCCGGGGATCAGAGGCGCAGCATCTGCTTCAGATTTGAATCAGATCCACGATCACGGACCCTACAGCATGCTTTAAATTTGAAGCAATCAGTTTGTGGTGCGGCTCACGAACAGGAGGGCGAGGAGCGCCGGCGCCACGGGACGTCGTCCGGCGCGGACCTGGAACCGTCGTCCTGCAAACCCTGCGCGATCCCGGTGCAGATCTCCTCGAGCTGGTCCACCTGCTCCTCGGTGAGCCGGTCGAAGAGGGAGGCGCGGACCGTCTCGACGTGACCCGGCGCGGTCTGCTCCAGCACCGCCATGCCCTCGTCGGTCAGGACCGCCACGCTTCCGCGCTTGTCCCAGCGGCAGTCCTCGCGCCGCAGCAGCCCGTCCTTCTCCAGGCGGGTCACCGCGTACGTCAGCCGGCTGCGGGTGATCTTCAGCCGCTCGGCGAGATCGGTCATGCGCAGCCGGCGCTCGGGCACCTCGGAGAGGTACGCCAGGATGGTGTAGTAGAGGTGCGGCATGCCGGCCTCCTGCTGGAGCTGCCGGTCGATCGCGTCCTCCAGGAGTTGCGTCGCGGCGATGTACGCGCGCCAGGCGCGCTGCTCCTTCGGCGTGAGCCAGCGAGTCGTCATGCCCCCAGTGTAGGTTTGCTTCAAACTTGAACCAAGAGTGCCGTGCCGCCGCCTTCGAGAGGGACCGCGCCGATGCCCCACCCGTACGTCCTCCTCTCCGCCGCCGTCTCCCTCGACGGCTACCTGGACGACACCGGCCCCGACCGCCTGCTGCTCTCCGGCCCGGCCGACTTCGACCGGGTCGACGAGGTGCGCGCGTCCGTCGACGCGATCCTGGTCGGGGCGGGGACCATCCGAGCCGACAATCCGCGGCTGCTGGTCAACTCGGCGGAGCGGCGGGCCGCGCGGGTCGCCGCGGGCAAGCCGGAGTATCCGCTGAAGGTCACGGTCAGCGGGTCGGGGGACCTTGATCCGGCCGCGAACTTCTGGCACACGGGCGGCGAGAAGATCGTCTACACGACGGAGAAGGGCGCCGCACGGGCCCGTGCGGTGGGGCCGGCGGCGGATGTCGTGCCGCTCGGTGCCGAACTCGACTGGCCGCGGTTGCTCGAGCACCTCTACGAGGTGCGTGGCGTGCGGCGTCTCATGGTCGAGGGTGGCGGGCAGATCCACACCCAGCTGCTGCGGCAGGGGCTCGCCGACGAACTCCAGCTCGTGCTGGCCCCCCTGTTCGTGGGTGATCCGGACGCGCCTCGTCTGTTCGGGCCCGGCCCCTACCAGGGCGGACGCCTCCGGCTGGTCGAGACCCGGCCGGTGGGCGACGTGGTGCTGATGCGCTACGAGCCGACGGCACCGGGTGGGCGGTTCCCCTCCGCCGCCGACCATCACTGGCTGGCTCTCGCCTGCGAACTGGCGGCCGCGTGTCCGCCCTCGCGTACGGCGTTCAGCGTGGGGGCGGTGGTGGTGGCGGCCGACGGGACCGAGCTGGCGCGCGGCCACTCCCGGGAGGGGGACGACCCTGTCGTCCACGCGGAGGAGGCGGCGCTGGCGAAGATCGCGCCGGGTGATCCCCGGCTGACGGCCGCGACGGTGTACAGCAGCCTGGAGCCGTGTGCGCGGCGGGCGTCGCGGCCGGCGCCGTGTGCGCGGTTGATCCTCGAGGCGGGGGTGCGGCGGGTGGTGACCGCTTGGCGGGAGCCGGACACGTTTGTCGCGGAGGCCGACGGGAGCGGGGTGCTGGCGGCCGAGGGTGTGGAGGTGGTGGTGCTTCCCGAGTTCGAGGGGCGGGCCCAGGCGCCGAATCTGCATCTGCTCGGCTGATGCCGCGACCAGGAGGGCTGCAGGTGCGCTGTGCGCCTTGTGGTCAGGGGGGTCGGGGCCGTGTCGGGGGGTGTCCGTCCTCGGAACGGCGCGGAATCGGTTGGCCATCGAGGTGCCGGTGTTGACGCGCCAACCGCTGCGGGCGGACACCCCCAGACACGGCCCCTTGCCGCCGTACGCGGCTGCGGGAGCGTCCTCCCGCAGGTGGGCGGGGCGGGGTGGCTGGAGCCCGATGCGACTTCTGCCCTCCGGATGGCGTACAGTGGAGACACAACGACGCGGGGTGGAGCAGCTCGGTAGCTCGCTGGGCTCATAACCCAGAGGTCGCAGGTTCAAATCCTGTCCCCGCTACTGAAGGCCGAGGGCCGGAATCCAGAAATGGGTTCCGGCCCTCGGTGTTTGCGTGGGTTGCGTGGGAGTTTCGTTGTTGCGAGCGGTGACCGGGCGACCGCCCTCCGCATTACAGCTGACATACCGTCAATAGCTGTGGGGTTGCTGAGTCCTGGTCAACTCGCCCGATTTTCGCCGGTCATGGGACGTAAGTCCTGGGCGGAAAGGTTAATGATCAAGAGGAACAGCTTGGAATCCAGGCCCCGGGTCTATTAACGTTCGATAACGCAGCGCGGTCGTCCCAGCCGTCACAAGAGTCGGCTCCGTGCGCACGCGCCGAATTCCGCAAGGGAACCGGGGAACCACCACTTGGGGTGAATCGCGCGGATGCCACCGTGAACTCACGGGCGGTATACGCGCGTAGGAGACCTTCCTGCTCCGAACCCGTCAGCTAACCCGGTAGGCGAGAAGGAAGGAAAGGAGTACGCCCACGTGGCGTCAAACCGGCCTGCTCCAGAGGCCCCGTTCGTGCCGAGCCAGCGTGACAGCGAGACCTTCGGCTACGGCGAGTACCGCAGCGACGAGGGTCCCTGGACGGAGTGGAATCCCACCGAGGAGTCCATCCGATCCGTACGTGGCCGGCATCGTGTCGCCAAGCAGCGCGGCGGACTCGCCCGCAGCTCCACCGTCCTCGGCGTCGGCGTCATAGCCGCTGTCGGCGCGGGCGGCATGGCCAGCGCACAGACCGGCAAGCCGCCGGTGTCGATCTCCATGCCCGACCTGCCCAACGTGGGCTCCCTCATCTCCGACGACTCGGACGCCGCCGAGGGCTCCGCCACCCCGCTCAGCAGCGTCGCCGTGGCCTCGGCCGACACCGAGCAGGGCACCGCCGACGCCGGCGAGTCGCTGCGCGCCCGGATCCTGGCCCAGGCCGAGCAGCAGCAGGACCAGATCGAGAGCAAGGCCGCCGCCGACGCGGTGGCCGCCGCCGAGAAGGCTGCCGCCGACGCGGCCGCCGAGGCGGAGAAGGAGGCCAAGGCCAAGGCCGCCGCCGCCAAGCAGAAGGCGGAGGAAGAGGCCGAGAGGAAGGCCGAGGCCGAGCGACTGGCCGAGCTGGCCAAGCAGTACGCGCTGCCGACCTCCTCGTACACCGTCACCTCCACCTTCGGTCAGGCCGGCTCGCTCTGGTCGTCCGGCTACCACACCGGCCTCGACTTCGCCGCGCCCACGGGCACCCTCATCAAGGCCGTCCACACCGGCACGATCACGCAGGCCGGCTGGGACGGGTCGTACGGCTACAAGACCGTGCTCACCCTCGATGACGGCACCGAGGTCTGGTACGCCCACCAGTCGTCGATCAGCGTCAGCGTGGGCCAGAAGGTCAACACCGGTGACGTCATCGGGCGCGTCGGCGCGACGGGGAACGTGACCGGGGCGCACCTGCACCTCGAGGTCCACTCCGGCGGTGCCGGCAGCGGCATCGACCCGATGGCCTGGCTGCGGAGCAAGGGCCTCAACCCCTGAGGTCCGTCCTGCACTGAATCCCGGTGGTCCTGACGGCGCTCCTTCCCGGCGTCAGGGCTGCCGGTCCGGTGTTTGCGGGGTCTTTGCCGGTGTTCTGGAATGGCGGGCTCCAGCAGGCTCGTTGACACGGAGCATGACCCCTTCCTCTCCTTCGCTTCGCCGGCTCGGCTCCTCCGACCTCGACGTCTTCCCGCTCTGCCTCGGCGGCAACGTCTTCGGCTGGACCGCCGACGAGGCGGCCTCCTTCGCCGTCCTCGACGCGTACACCGCCGCGGGCGGCAACTTCGTCGACACCGCCGACTCCTACTCGCAGTGGGCCGAGGGCCACCGGGGCGGCGAGTCCGAGACCATCATCGGCAGGTGGGCCAAGGCGCGCGGCAACCGTGCCGACATGGTGATCGCCACCAAGGTGAGCCAGCACCACGAGTACCCGGGTCTGGGCGCCGCCAACATCAAGGCCGCCGCCGACGCGTCCCTGCGTCGCCTCGGCACCGACTACATCGACCTCTACTACACCCACTTCGACAAGCCGGAAGTGCCGGTGGAGGAGATCATCGGCGCGCTCGACGAGCTGGTGAAGGCGGGCAAGGTGCGGCACATCGCCGCCTCCAACATCTCCGCGGAGCGGCTCGAGGCGTCCCTCGACTTCTCCGAGAGGGAGGGCCTGGCGCACTATGTGGCCCTCCAGCCCCAGTACAACCTCGTCTCGCGCGACACGTACGAGGGCGAAGTCCAGGAGCTGGCCGAGCGCTTCGGCCTCGCCACCGTTCCGTACTCCGCCCTCGCCTCCGGCTTCCTCACCGGCAAGTACCGGCCCGGCACGACGGTCGACAGCCCGCGAGCAGGCGGCGCCGCCCAGCACCTCGACACCGAGCGCGGTCAGAAGGTCCTCACCGCCCTCGACGAGATCGCCCAGTCCCACGACGTCCCGGTCGCCACGGTCGCCCTCGCCTGGCTGGCCGCCCAGCCGACGGTGGCGGCGCCGATCGCGTCCGCGCGTACGGTCGAGCAGTTGCCGGCGCTGGTGGGCGTGGCGGAGCTCGACCTGACGGGGCAGGAGGTCGCGCGGCTGACGGAGGCGGCGGCGGTCTGATGCCTTCTTCGGGTGGCTGCTGCTTCCTCTTCGGCTACGTCCGGTACGGGTTGTAGGAGTTGTAGGCGGGATATGGAGCCGCCGGGTACCCGTACACCCCGTACACCGGCCACGGCGGCGCTGTCACCGCCACCGGCGGTGCCGTCGTCCGCGCCGCGTGGTCCAGCGCGGGACGTGCCACGTCCCGGCGCCACCACAGCTCGGCCAGCAACTCCCGCTCACGGGCCGCGAAGTCGGCCTCCGCCCGCCCGCGGCGTCCCCGATGCCGGAGGAACGCCAGCGAGGTCGCGTACGCCTCGTACTCCGCCACCGCTCGGGCCGCGGGCCGCCCGAAGTGCCGGCGGGCGTACTCGCGGGCCAGCCGCCGTGCCCGCATCGAGCCGAGCGCGTACGGCTCGGCCGGCGTCAGCCAGCCCGCCACGGTGTACGCCGGCAGCTCTTCCCTTACGGTCTTCAGCTCACGTTGCCTGGTCCAGATGACGAGCCAGGTCAGCAGCCCGAACGCGGGCACCATGAACGCCGCGTAGACCGCGAAGAAGCCGTACTCGCCGAACGTCGAGGAGCCGTTCCAGATCGCGTGCATGCCCATCGCGAGCAGCAGCCCGGACAGTGGCAGCAGGACGCGCCGCAGGTGGTGGCGTTCCGCCGAGAGGGCGGAGATGCCGAAGCCGATGCCGGTGAGGACCGTGAAGAGGGGGTGGGCGAACGGCGACATGATGACGCGTACGAAGAAGGTCGCCGCGGTGACGGAGGCGATGCCGGTGTCACCGGTGAGCTGGTCGGTGCCGAAGGCCGTGCCGAGGTAGAGGATGTTCTCGGTGAAGGCGAACCCGGTGGCGGTGACTCCGGCGATCACCACCCCGTCGACGATCCCGGTGAAGTCGCGTCGCCGGAAGAGGAAGACGAGGAGGACGGCCGCCGCTTTGGCCGATTCCTCCACCACGGGCGCTATGACGGTCGCGCCGAGAGTGTCCGCGCTGGACGGATCCGCGGTGGCCGTCGCTATCCATCTGGTCGCGAAACTGTTGGCGATGATCGCTATCAGCGCCGCCGCGCAGGCCCCCCAGGCGAAGCAGAACAGCAGGTTTCGCCAGGGGCCCGGCTCGACCCGGTCGAGCCACCGGAAGGCGGCTATGAGGAGCGGGACGGGCAGAACGGCGAGCCCGAGGCCGACCAGGAACCCTTCCGTGCCGGTCTGTTCGCGGACCAGGGCGAGGATGACGAGCCCGGAGAGCGCGAGCAGTGTGCTCAGTGCGCCGTAACGCACCCACTTCTTCTGCCACCAGTGCGCGTGCCGCAGTGCTCCGCCGGTCGGATCACTGGGGTGCGTCGGGTACGGAGGAACGGTGGCCACGGCATTGACCCTAACGAGGCAGAGGCGCCGCCCGCAGGAAGGCGAGGGGGGTTCAGGCGCCGGTGGGGGGTTGGTCCATGTGCGCTATGACGTGCTCTACGCGCCGGAAGAGCAGGTCGTTCACGACATGACCCTTCTCCAGTCCCTGGCCCTCGAAACGAGTCAGCGGCCGGAACTCGGGACGCGGCGCAAAACCGCCCTCTGGCTGCGTGTTCTCGAAAGCGGGGTGCGCCGTGAGCACCTCGAGCATCTGCTCGGCGTACGGCTCCCAGTCCGTCGCACAGTGCACGATCGCCCCCGGTCCGAGCCGGGTCGCGGCCAGGTCGAGGAACTCGGGCTGGATCAGCCGCCGCTTGTGGTGCCGCTTTTTGGGCCACGGGTCGGGGAAGTACACGCGCAGGCCGGCGAGGGAGTCGGGGGCGAGCATCTCGCGCAGCAGGATGATCGCGTCGCCGTTGCCGACGCGAACGTTGGACAGACCCTGCTGATCGGCGAGATTGAGCAGGTTTCCCTGCCCCGGAGTGTGTACGTCGACGGCGAGGATGTTGGTGTCCGGGTCGGCGCCGGCCATCTGTGCCGTGGCCTCGCCCATTCCGAACCCGATCTCCAGGACGACGGGATTGCCGTTCCCGAACATCTCGGTGAGATCGAGGACGCGCTGTCCGTCGATGTCGAGGCCCCACGTGGGCCACAGCCGCTGCAACGCGTCCGCCTGCCCCGCCGTCACCCGGCTCCGCCGAGGCTGGAAACTCCGGATCCGCCGCTCGAAGTGCGACCCCGCCGGATCAGCGCTCGGCCCATCGGGAAACCGTGGCTCCCCCTTGGCGCGAACATGCCGGACGGCCACACCGGGCGTGTGGTCGGCGGGCCGGCGGGCTTCGGAAACATCGAGGGACTCAGACACAGTGCGACCAATTTTACGTCCCGTCCGAGCCGGATCTTTCAGCCCGTCCGGCGTTTGAGGACGAGGCCCTTCGGGCCGAAGCGGGGGTCTGGGGGCGCAGCCCCCAGGGACGGGACGGGTAGGGGCGGCGGGGGCGAGAAAACAGCCCGGCGGCCGGCCCATCGCCGGGCACCCGTCACGCGGACGCCAGCGCCGCCAACGCCCGCCGAGCCACCTCCCGGCCCACCGGCAGGGAAGCCGTCGCCGCAGGCGAAGGCGCGTTCAGCACGTGCACCGCCCGCGCCCCCTCCCGGATCAGGAAGTCGTCCGCCAGAACACCGTCCCGAAGCACCGCCTGTGCCCGCACCCCCGCAGCCGCGGGCACCAGGTCCTCCTCCTCGACCCCCGGCACCAACCGCCGCACCGCCTCGACGAACGCCCGCTTCGACACCGACCGCCGCAGTTCCCCCGCCCCGTACCGCCAGTGCCGCCGAGCCATCCGCCACACGCCGGGCCACCCGAGCGTCCCGGCCACCTCCCGCGGCCGCACCACACCCCAGCCGTAGCCCTCCCGAGCCAGCGCCGGCACCGCGTTGGGCCCGATGTGCACGCCCCCGTCGATCCCGCGCGTGAGATGCACCCCGAGGAACGGAAACGCCGGATCCGGCACCGGATACACCAGCCCCCGCACCAGCGAGGGCCGCGCCAGCGAGTAGTACTCCCCCCGGAACGGCACGATCCGCATCCCCGGCTCGTCCCCGGTCATCCGCGCGATGTCGTCGCAGTACAGCCCGGCACAGTTCACCAGCACCCGGCCCCGCACGACGTCCCCGCCCGCGGTCCGGACGGCCACCCCCAGCTCCGGCCGCCGGTCCACCCGTACGACCCGCGCCCCGTACCGGATCTCCGCCCCGGACGCCTCACCCAGCTGCCGCGCGACCCCGGCGAAGTCGCACACGCCCGTCGTCCCGACGTGTATCGCGGCGAGTCCGCGCACCTCCGGTTCGTACTCCGCGATCTGGGCGGCGCCCAGTTCCCGCACCGGAATGCCGTTCTCCCGGCCGCGCTGCACGAGCGCGTGCAGCCGCGGCAGCTCGGCCCGGTCGGTCGCGACGATCAGCTTTCCGGTGACGGCGTGCGGGATGTCGTACTCCGCGCAGAACTTGATCATCTCGGCGGCGCCCCGCACGGCATACCGTGCCTTGAGCGTGCCGGGCCGGTAGTAGATCCCGCTGTGGATCACCCCGCTGTTGCGCCCCGTCTGGTGGCGGGCCGGGCCGGCCTCCTTCTCCAGCACCGTCACCCGCGTGCCCGGTGCGGCATGCGTGATCGCATACGCCGTCGACAGGCCGACGATCCCGCCGCCGATCACCAGCACGTCACAGTCGTACGCGAGCTCCCGCACCTGCCGCGTCACCTGCACCACCTCCCGGCTTCGATAGTGCACTGCGCCACTGACAATGCGCTCAAACCCGGGAGGCGGACGGAGCAGTCAGGGCTCAGGCCGGCGTCATGAGGAGCGGCCGTGCCCGCTCCCGCAGCTCGACCACGCGCGGCTCGTCACCGTAAGGCTCCAACCGGTGCAGGAGGTCTTTCACGTACTCGGTGGTGCGGGCGGATGAGATGCGCCCCGCGACCTCCACCGCCCGCACGCCCTGCTCGCATGCCGCGTCGAGATTGCCGGACTCGAGCTCGGCGACCGCCGAGACCACCAGACGCAGGCCGTGCGAGCGTACGAACTCCTCCGTCGGCTGCGACAGTGCCTGCTCGGTGAAGCGGCGGACCTGGCGCGGTGCCTTCAGGTCGCGGTAGCACTCGGCGGCGTCCGCGGCGAACCGGTCGTACGAGTAGAAGCCCAGCCAGGACGGATCGCTGTCGCCGTCCCGGGCCCGCTCCAGCCAGCCCTCGGCGGCGCGCAGGGCGGCGCCGGCCGCCTGGGCGTCACCCGCGCGCGCGTGGGCGCGTGCCTCGACGAGCCGGAAGAAGCTCATGGTGCGGGCGGTCGCCAGGCCCCGGTTGCGTTCCAGGGCGGCCTGGGCGAGGTCGACGCCCTCGTCGCCGAAGCCTCGGTAGGTCGCCTGCAACGACATCGAGGCCAGCACGTACCCCCCGAGGGGGACGTCGGCCGCGGCGCGAGCCAGGCGCAGCGCCTGGATGTAGTAGCGCTGCGCGGCCTCCTGCTGGCCCGTGTCGAAGGCCATCCAGCCGGCGAGGCGGGTGAGCTCGGCGGAGGCGCCGAAGAGGGCCCGTCCGACCTCGTCGGAGTACGAGCCGAGCAGCAGCGGTGCCGCCTCCACGCGCAGGCATTCGGGCACCATCGACGAACGCCAGTCGCCGCCTCCGTACTTGGAGTCCCAGCGCCTGGCGTCCTCCGCGGCCTCCCGCAGCTTCTGCACATCGCTGTGGCCGACTTTGAGCGGTGCGCCCGAGGCCTCGGCAGGGTTCACCTCGCGCGCCACCGAGCTGTCGGCCGGGGTTATCAGCCATCGTGAGGCAGGCGTTGCGTACGCGCTTACTGCGAACGATCCGGCCAGCGACTGCCAGATGCCGCCGGAGCCGGCCCGGCGTCCTGCGAGGTCGAGCCGGTACAGATCCGTCGCCGAGCGCACCGCCTGTCCGACGTCCCTGGGGAAGGCGAGGCCCACCTCGGGTGCGGGATCCGCGTCCGCCAGGCCGATCTCGTGGAGCGGCACCGGGCGGCCGAGCTTCTGCCCTATGGCGGCGGCGATGAGGTGCGGCGCAGCGCCCTGCGGCACCATGCCCTTCGACACCCAGCGCGCCACCGAGGTCTTGTCGTAGCGAAGAGTCAACCCGCGTTGAGCGCCAAGGTCGTTGACACGACGCGCGAGTCCTGCGTTGCTGATTCCCGCGAGGGCGAGAACGGCGCCGAGTTTTTCGTTCGGCCCGCGTTGCTCCCTGGACATTGCGCCACCCCTCGACACAGACGGCTGCCGCGCTGGCATAACCACGCGGCATTCGTAAACCCAGCGTAGTTCGCCGCATCCCAAGCGTTAAGGGGCATTGTTCCGGTTGGCGGGATTGTGGTCCGTACTGAAGTGCGGGTCCGCGACGGACGGTTGCAGTGTGCTCCCGCTGTGTGGCCGTGCGCCTGTACGTGCGCTCTTCTCCGGCCATCGCGGGAGCGGTTCCATGGGCCGTGCGTGGGTCGGCCCGCTGTACTGGATCCAGTGGGCTGGGGGACACCGCCGCCTACATCCCCGCGGGTGGCGGGACGGCCCGGGGGGCGAACTCCGTCTCCCGGGCTGCGCGTTCGCCGGACGGTGGGCGAAGCATGTACGGAGCGTGGGCAACGCCGTTCCGTTGACACCGAATTGGCCGAAAATCGACCCTTGCCTGTGCGGGTCATCAGCCCTCCCACCACGGAAATTGAGGGCGCGCAGGGCGTTCTGGGGGAGCGTATCGGGGGCGCATTCGCGTCGCAGTCAGTCTGTCGTACGTTCTCGATCACCGTGCCGCCGCCCCTCGATCCCCCTGCCTCGGCCGGGCGTTCGACGCGATGCGCGAGTATCCGCCGGGGCGCATTGCGGGGAGCACAAGCGGCCCCACCGCCTCTCCGGTGCGCCTCCTTCATGGCAGCATGGTGCCGAGTTCGTACGGTGCACTGGTTGTCCACAGCCTGTGGAGGCGTCGATGCGGTGGTTGGTGGGATGGAGCAGCACCGCCGCGAGGGCCGTCGAGGCAGGCTCCGCGGGGGCGGTCGGACACGACGGCGAGACCTTGCATCCGGTGGGCTCCCACCTGTTGTGGGGCGACCCCGATCCGCTGTGGGCGGTCGGCGACTGGCGCCCGGACGAGGTGCGGGTCGTGAAGGCCGACGATCAGACCCGGATCGCGGTCCTCGGCATCTGCGGAGCGACGGACGAGCAACTGCGGGTCGGACTGTTCGCCGCGCGCGGAGGCGCACTTCGGCATCTGACGGCCTGGCCGGGCAGTTACACGGCCGTCGTCCAGGTGGGCCGCCGGATCACCGTCTGCGGCGACCTGGCGGGCGCCCGGCCCGTGTTCCACACCCCCTGGGCCGGCGGCACGGCCTACGCGACGGCCGCGCTGCCGCTCGCCGACCTCATCGAGGCCAACCTCGACTACGGCCATCTCGCCGCGCTGCTCGCCGCCCCCGACGTGCCGGCCGCCCTGCACGACTCCACCCCGTACGACGGCGTACGGCGCATTCCGCCGGGGCATGCGCTGATCCTGCGCGCCGGGGCGCGCGAGATCGCCGGCTACGAGCAGGTCGCCTCCCTCGCGGTGGCGGCCCCCATCGCCGACCCGGACAGGGCGGTGGACGCCGTACGCGACGCGCTGGTCGAGGCGGTACGCGTGCGTCTGTCGGCTCCTCGCCACGTCCCCGGCGCCGACATCGACCCCGGTCCGGTCCCCGGTATGGGCCCCGCGGAACGGCGTGCCGCGCGCGGGATGCCCGTTCCGGGCATCGGGGCCGACCTGTCCGGGGGACCCGCCTCGGGAACCCTGGCCCTGCTCGCCGCCGGCCTGCCGGGCATGCCGGGCACGGTGCTGGGGCACGGCACGGGCGCGGGGGAGCGGCTGCTGGCCGTCACCTTCAACGACCTGGCCGTCGGCGGCCGCGAGTCCGAGCTGGAGCGGGCGGGCACACTCGCGGCCAACCCGCGCCTGCACCACGTGGTGGTGACCGGCGGCGAGGAGACGTTGCCGTACGCGGAGCTGGACGGCCCCCTCACCGACGAACCCGGCCCGTCCCTGGTGACGGCGGCCCGCCACCGCGCCCGCCTCGCCGCCGGCAGCGCGGACCACTTCACCGGCTACGGCGCCCGCCAGGTCCTGGACGCCCACCCGGCACGCCTCGCGGACCTCCTGATGGACCGCAAACGCCGCCACCTCGTACGCCCCGTCGCCGCGCTCGCCAGGGCCGACGGTTCGGTACTGGTCCCCGCGCGCGTGTACGGTGCGGCACGCCGCCTCGCCCGCACGCCGTACCGCACCGGCCTCGAGGTCCTCGCCGACCGCCTCATGCAGCGCCGCTTCGACGAACCCGGAGGTGCCGTCGGGGCGTCCCTGTCCGCACTCGCCTGGGCCAGACCGGGCCCGGCGGCGCGCTGGCTCACCGGCGAGGCGCTGGCAGAAGTATCGGTTCGCCTGCAAGGCGCGACCCACCGCTCCGGGGTCGGCCCCGGCCAGCGCCCCGGCGACTTCCGCGCGCGCGGCGCCCTCGCCCGCACCGCGGCGGACCTCCGCATCCTGGAACAGGCCGCCGAGATCCGCTTCCAGCGCCTGCACGCCCCCTTCCTCGACAACCAGGTCGTCCGCGCCTGCCGCGCCCTCCCCGAGTCCCTGCGGGTCCAGCCGGGCGCGCGGGCCGCGATCCTCCGTACGGTCCTGGAGGGCGCCGGCGTGGCCGACCTGCCGCCCGGCTGGGGCGCCCCGTCCCACGCCTCCTCGGCGGCAGCCGCCCGCACCGGCCTGCGGGTCTCCGCGGACTCCCTGATGGCCCTGTTCGGCACCCCGCTGCTGGCCCAGGCGGGCCTGGTGGAGGCCCGAGTCGTCCGCAAGGCGCTGCGCGCGGCGGCGGACGGCGAGCCGCTGCCCCTGGACGGCCTGGCCGACCTGGTCTCCCTGGAGCTCTGGCTCCGCCGCCTCCTCGCCCGCCGGGGCACCTGCTGGACAGGCACCCCGGCACGCACGCGTGCCGTACCGGCCGGAATCACGCCCCAGAGGGGGGCACTGGGAGCGGGCGCCTCGGGCGGCGCGGCGCTGGCCTGAGAACACCCGCACTTCCGACTCACACCTCCACGAGGCGCTGCACAGACACCTCGCCGAGTGGGCCGGGTAAGGCCGCCGAGCCTCTACGCGCAGGTGAACTTCGATTCCGCCCAGTCCGCGAGCGCCACGTTGTCGAGGTGGCTGTACGGCTCGACCACCAGCCGTACGGTCCTGCGTCCGGCGAGGTTCACATGGACCGGCACGGCCGCGTCCCCGCCCCTGACCATCCCGGACTTCCACAACTGCACACCGTCGGCGTGGACCGAGAAGTAGACCTTGCCCAGCCCGGCCGTCATGTCGTCGACGCCGACCAGCGCGTCGTAGGCGGAGCACTCGCGGTTGAGGTCGACGGTGACGGAGGAGCGGCCGTGCACGGTGACGTCGTGCGCGTACTGCCTGCCGGCGATCGAGACGCCGTACCGCTGCCACACCCAGCTGCTCTCGCCGAACCGCATCTCGGGCCCGGTGCCGTCGCCGGTGATGTCGTACGACAGCTCGCTCCACCGGTAGACGACCGGGGTGGGCGGCGGCGGTGGGGGCGTGGGCGTCGGGGTGGGCGCCGGCTCCGGAGCACGGGTCGGCTCACGTGTCGGGATCGGGGCCCGAGTCGAGGCGGGCGTCGGCGCGGGCGTCGGCGTGGGGTCGGGCGTGGCGGTGGGCGCCGGCGTCGGAGTGGGAGAGGAAGTAGCCAGGGGCGCCGCCGCGCGCACCGGGGGCACCGGCCGAGGTTCCTTCTCCGGCGGCGCGGGCGTGTTCCTCGCGGGCTCGATCACCGGCGTGGACGCGGGCGGCTTGGCATCCGGCTTCCTGGCCGGACTGTCGTCGCCGATCAGCGCCAGCGCGATCGCGGCGGCCGCCACGGTCGCCGCACCGGCCGCGATGGCGGCCTTCACCGGCGCGCCCAGCCCTTCGGAGGCTGCCGCGCCGCCTCCGGCGCCCGCCCCGCCGGACGAGCCGCCGCTCGCCGCCGCGGCCCCGGCGGCGGCCGCGCCCGCCCCGGCCCCGCCGGCGATGAACCCGACCGCCTTGGCATACCCGGCGGCCCCGAACCAGCCGATGACCGCGACCGGCACGACGGCGGGGATACCGCCGGCGACTTCCTTGATCTGGCCCGCCGCCAGCCGGCACTTGGCGCACTCCTCCAGGTGCTTGCGCAGACCCCGCTCGGCCCGGGTGCGCAGTCCGCCCCGGGCGTACGCGCCGAGCCGGTCGGCATGGCGGGCGCACTCCTCGTCACTGACGAGCGTGGCGCTGACGTGGGCCTGGAGGTAGGCCTGCTTGAGGCCCTCGCGGGCCCGGCTGGCCAGCACACGGGTGCCGTTGGCGTCGAGCCCGAAGAGGGTGGCGACCTCGCTCGGGGACTCGTCCTCCACCTCGGTGTGCCACAGCACGGCCTGCCACCGCTCGGGCAGCGACCGGAAGGCCTGCATGGCCATCGACTGCTCGGCCTCGTGCATCGCCCGCACATCGGCGCCCAGGTCGAGGGTGTCGTCGTCGGACACCTCGGACGCGCGAGCGGACTGCGCCGCGAACGCCGCGAAGTCGTCGACCAGTTGCTCCCGCTTCGCGGACTTCGTCCAGCTCGCGGCGACCCGTCGGACGGTGGTGAGCAGGTACGCCCGCACCGCGTGCTCGGGGCCGGAGCCGCCGCGCACCGCCTGGAGCATGCGGGCGAAGACCTCGGCCGTCAGGTCGTCGGCGGTGTGGCCGTCGCGGCAGCAGGTGCGCGCGTACCGGCGCACCGCGCCCGCGTGGCGCAGGTAGAGCGCCTCGTAGGCGGTGTCGTCGCCCGAGCGCATCCGCTCGATCAGGCCGGCGTCGGACGGCGCGGGCTCCCTGGACGGCGGCAGGACGCCGCCGTCCTCGCGTCGGTCGCGCTGCGCCGGCACGCTGCCCTCGACGGGCTCGCCGCCCTGCGCCGGGATGACGGCCCGTCCTCCCTGAAGGGGCACATGCGGCGAGGCCGCGCCGCCGGACTCCGCGTCGTCGTCACCGAGTGACTCGTCCCGCCCGTCAAAGCTCATCGCGGAAAGCCCCCGCCGCCGGTCCTGCCAGTCCCGAACACCGGGTCAGAGTGCCATATTGGGTTTTGGTCAGGACCCCGGAGTACGGACCGTCCACTCGTCCCTGCGGGCCCACCGCACCGCAGCACCAGCCCTCGCCCGCACGGGCAAGGCTCAACAAGCGCTCACGGAGCGGGAGTTGAGAAGCCCGACCCACAGGCCCGGCACGGTACCGGGCGGTGATCGAGGCGGGGCGACGCAGCGCCCACGCCTCACCGTCACCTTTTCGAGTCACCGGTCAGCGCAGGATGACGTCCTCACACCGGCCGCGACCGCAACCCCTCCAGCAGGATGTCCAACAACCGTGCCGAGGCCGCCGCCTGCTGTGCGGCATCCGGCAGCGAAGGCGCCGCCGTGGCGATCACCAGCAGTACGTCCGCCACCGACACGTCGGGCCGCAACTCACCCGCCGCACGCGCCCGGTCCACGAGCTGACCCACCACCTCGAGCAGCGCCGCGGCACCCGGGTCGTCGTCCGTGGAGAGCACCGGGGAGTCCCCCGGAACCAGCCGCAGCTCCCCGGCACCCGGCTGCGTCCGCTGCTGCGGCACCCGCGCCCCGTCCGGTGAACCCTCGTCCGCCACACCGACCCGCAGCACCTGCGGCGGCAGCAGCCGCCCGGCACCCGAGGCCACCGACGTCCGCAGGAAGCGCGACAGCGCCGACCACGGCTCGTCCTCCTGACCGAGCGCCGTCCGCGCCTGGTCGGTCAGCCGGGAGGTCTCCTCCTCGGCTATCCGCCGCACCAGGACGTCCTTGCTCGGAAAGCGCCGGTACACCGTGCCGACGCCGACTCGCGCGCGCCGCGCCACGTCCTCCATCGGCGCGCCGTAACCCAGCTCGCCGAACACCTCGCGCGCCGCGCGCAGGACGTGCTCCAGATTGCGCTGTGCATCCACACGCAGCGGCGTGGTCCGCGCACTGCCCGCGCGTCCGTTGCCCGCCGCGCTCATCGCTGAGCCCATCGCTGAGCCCATCACTCCGCCCATCGCCCCGCCACCGGGTGCGACGGCGGACGCGGACGACCAATGAGAGTCCTGAACATGCATAAGCGATCCCCCGGTAATGACGTCTCCCCCCGGAGACACTCCCCGTCATCGAAAAGCCGGAGCGAACGGAACAAACCCGGTTCACGGACCCGCTCGGAGCGGACCCGAAGGCGCATCCCCCAACACCCCGTCGTCACACGAACATAGTTGAGTGGGGGTCAATTCAGAAGGGGCACGTTCCGCACGGGGCGCCCCCCGATCGGAGTACGGGTCGCATACGTCCCGATTGCGCCCCCTCCGGACACCCGGTGCACCCCAGCTGACCTGCGGCCCTTCCCCGCGCTCCAGCGATTCGGCCAACCCCGCGCACCCCTGGCTCACGGTCACACAAATTGTCGAGCCTGTGGACAAACGCCGGTGCCCGGTGCGTCATGGGATGGTGAAGGAACGTGCGCGCATTCTCGTTGTCGGCGGTGGCTACGTCGGGATGTACACGGCCCTGCGTCTCCAGCGAAAGCTGAAACGAGAACTCGCGCGGGGCGACGTGCAGATCACCGTGGTCACACCCGACCCGTACATGACCTACCAGCCGTTCCTCCCCGAGGCGGCCGCAGGCTCCATCTCACCCCGCCACGTCGTCGTACCGCTGCGCCGCGTCCTCGACCGCTGCCACGTCGTCGTCGGCGAGATCACCGCGATCGACCACGCCAAACGCACCGCCGCCCTCTCCACACTCGCCACCGAGGAGGAGGGCACCGGCGCACAGCAGCTGACCTACGACGAACTGGTCCTCGCCCCCGGCTCGATCTCGCGCACCCTGCCCGTCCCCGGTCTCGCCGAACACGGCATCGGCTTCAAGACCGTCGAGGAGGCCATCGGCCTGCGCAACCACGTCATCGAACAGATGGACATCGCCTCCTCCACCCGCGACCCGGCCGTCCGCGACGCTGCCCTGACCTTCGTCTTCGTGGGCGGCGGCTACGCCGGCGTCGAGGCGCTCGGCGAGCTGGAGGACATGGCCCGCTACACCGCCCGCTACTACCACAACGTCCAGCCCGACGACATGAAGTGGATCCTCGTCGAGGCCTCGGGCCGCATCCTGCCCGAGGTCGGCGAGGAGATGGGCCGCTACACGGTCACCGAACTGCGCCGCCGCAACATCGACGTACGCCTGAACACCCGCCTCGAATCCTGCGCGGACCGCGTCGCCGTCCTCAGCGACGGCGCCCGCTTCCCCACGCGTACGGTCGTCTGGACGGCCGGCGTCAAACCCCACCCGCTCCTCGCCGCCACCGACCTCCCCCGCAACGACCGCGGTCGGCTGACATGCACCCCCGAGCTGACGATCGAGGGCACCACGCACGCGTGGGCGGCCGGAGACGCCGCCGCCGTCCCCGACGTCACGGCCGAGGAACCCGGCAAGGAGACCGCCCCCAACGCCCAGCACGCGCTCCGCCAGGCGAAGGTCCTCGGCGACAACATCACGCACGGTCTGCGGGGCGAGCCCCTGGAGACGTACTCCCACAAGTACGTCGGCTCGGTCGCCTCCCTGGGGCTGCACAAGGGTGTCGCGTACGTCTACGGACGCAAGCTGAAGGGCTACCCTGCCTGGTTCATGCACCGCGTCTACCACCTCAGCAGGGTGCCCACCTTCAACCGAAAGGCCCGCGTCCTCGCGGAATGGACCCTGTCCGGGCTCTTCAAGAGGGAGATCGTCTCCCTCGGATCTCTCGAACATCCCCGAGCGGAGTTCGAACTCGCGGCCGGTGGAAAGCATCCTCAGGACCCGACGAACGACCCGAAGGGGTCGTCCTGACCGGACCGAGGAACTCCAGCCGCGGGGTAGGCGTCTGACGGATGCCGACCCGGGCGGCCGCCCTGCCAGACTGGTCCCGACCCTGGACGGACACAACCCCGCCCTCCGACACCGCGAGGCTTTCCCCACAGTGCTGCCACCCCGGGGTGCCACCCCTCAGATCCCCGACCGGGTCCGGAGCCGGCCGAGAACGCCGCAGACGACGACACGAGGCAAGGATTCGTGAACTTCACGCGCTGGAGCGCCCGGCTCCCCGGAACGCAGCGCCGCGCCGCAGCGCGGACCGACCACCCGGTCACCGCGGACCTGCGGCCGGACGGCGCGGGCTCGGTACCCGCGGCCCGCGCCGAACAACTCACCGACGACGCACCGCCCGTGCCCGCCGTCGACGACCTCCCGGTGCGCGAGGTCCTCGACCGCGTCCCCGCCCTCGTCGCCCTCGTCCACGGCCCCGACCACCGCCTCGCCTACGTCAACGACGCCTACGTCGCCGCCTTCGGCCCCCGCTCCACCGGCGCCCCGGCCCGCGAGGCCCTGCCGGAACTCGACGTACTCGGCCTGTTCCCGCTCCTGGACCAGGTCCTGCGCAGCGGCAAGCCCCGCACGGTCAAGTCCCGCAAGGCCCCCGACGGCCGCTCGTACACCTTCGCCTGCACCCCGGTCACCGCGGGAGACGGCGGCGCAGCCGTCCTCGTGTTCGCCACGGACGTCACCGACCACGCCGAGGCAGCCGAACGCCTCAGAGCCAGCGAACGCCGCCAGCGCGAGACCGCCGTCACCCTCCAGCGCTCCCTGCTCCCGCAGGAACTCGAAGAACCGGACGACCTCCGCGTCGCCGCCACCTACCACCCAGGAGGCACGGAAGCCGCGGTCGGCGGCGACTGGTACGACGTGATCACCCTCGGCGGCGGCCGCACCGCCCTCGTGATCGGCGACGTGATGGGCCGAGGAGTGCGCGCGGCGGCGATCATGGGCCAGCTCCGCACGGCGGTTCGGGCCTACGCCCGCCTCGACCTCCCCCCGCACGAGGTCCTCCAGCTCCTGGACGGCCTCGCCATGGAGATCGACGCCAACCAGATCGCCACCTGCGTGTACGCCATCCACGACCCGAACGAGGGCCGGCTCGTGTACGCCTCGGCCGGCCACCTGCCCATCCTGGTCCGCGACGAGAGCGGCGTGGTCCAGCGCGCCGACGAACCGACCGGACCGCCCCTCGGTACCGGCGGCTGGATGCACACCTCGGGCTCGATCGCCCTGAGCCCCGGCTCCACGGCCGTCCTCTACACGGACGGTCTGGTGGAACGCCGGAACGAGGACCTGGACGAGGGCATCGCCGCCCTGGAGCGCGCCCTGTCCGGCGCGACGGGCACCCCCCAGGTGGTGTGCGACCGCCTGGTCCGCTCAGCCGGAGTGACGGCGGACCACGACGACGACGTGGCCGTCCTGGTCCTTCAGCACCCCGCCCGCACCGGCCCCGACAGCGAGCTCTTCCGCAACGCCGCCCTGGAACTCCTCGGCGGCGTGGAAGCGGCCCCACGCGCGCGTGCGTTCGCCTCCGGTGTCCTGACCAGCTGGCGGTTCCCGGTGGAACTGCACGACCTGGGCGTCCTGGCCGTGAGCGAACTGGTCGCGAACTCCCTGCAGCACGGGACGCCACCGATGCGCCTGCGCCTGCGCCGCACCGACCGCCGCCTGATCGTCGAGGTCACCGACGGAGACGACCACCTCCCTCGCCGCCGCCGCGCCGAACCCGGCGACGAGTCCGGCCGGGGCATCGCCATCGTGGCGACGATCGCCTCGGCGTGGGGATCCCGCCGGACACCGGGCGGCGGAAAGGCGGTGTGGTGCGAGTTCGCGCTGCCCAGGATCGCGAAGTGAACCGGGCCTGACCGGCTCAGGCGCGCGTGCGGGCCTGGTCCGCCGGAGTCGGGCCGCCCTGAGCCACCACCCGGCTCCTCGCCGACCACGGCTGATCCTGCGCGGCTGTCAGCTGACGCCCCAGCCGCACCGCCAGCACCGAGATCCCCAGCGAGAACAGCAGGAACGTCACGACGTACGGCGCGTGCAGCGACGCCCCCATGGGCCCGCCCACCGCCGGCCCCACGGCCAACGCGAGCTGCTTCACCAGCGCGAACGCGGAGTTGTACTGCCCCGCCATCCCCTCCGGCGCAAGATCCGCGACCAGCGGAGCGACCGTCGGCGACAGCATCGCCTCACCCAGCCCGAACAGCGCATACGTCGACACGAACGCGGCCGTGGCCATCTCCTTGCTGCCGTGCCCGAGCCCCGCGTACCCGGCCATGACCCACGCCACGGCCCAGATCAGCCCCACGGCCGCGATCACCCGCGACCGCCTCCGCCGCTCCACGAACCTCAGGACCGCGAACTGCGCGACCACGATCATCGCGGTGTTCGCGGCCAGCGCCGTACCGAGGGCGGACGTCGAGATCCCGGCGGCCTCCACGCCGTACGCGCTCAGCCCCGACTCGAACTGCCCGTAACAGGCGAAGAACAGCACGAAACCCAGCACACACAGCTGCACCATGGCCCGGTTGCCCAGCAGCTGCTTCCAGCTGCCCCTGCCCGAGCGCGACTGCCCAGGCGCGTCCTCGAACCGCGGCGAGTGCGGCATCCGCACGCTCGCCATCACCACGACCAGCAGCAGGAACATCGCCGCCTCGATCGCGAACAGCAGCGTGAAGGACGAGACGTGTGTGGTGTCGACGAGGTGACCACCGATGAGCCCGCCGACGCCGAGGCCCAGGTTCTGCAGGAAGAACTGCGTGGCGAAGGCGCGCGAGCGCGTGGCGGCGGTCGAGCAGTCCACGATCATCGTCGCCAGCGCCGGCTGCATCACGGCCTGCCCGGCCCCGAGCGCGCCCGCCGAGAGCAAAACGGTCGTCGCGTTGCTCGCGAGCCCCAGGCTCAGCGCCCCCAGCGCGGCGGTGACCAGAGCGGCGAGCAGCACCGGCAGCGGACCTCGCCGGACGATGGCCCGCCCGGAGAACGGAAGCACGATCAGCGCCGCCACGGCGAAGACGGCGAGGACGAGCCCCGCCGTCATGGCACCCAGCCCCCGCACCTGCGCCACATAGACGTACAGATAGGGGACGGTGAAGCCGAGCCCGAACGCGCTGAGTGCGTTGCCCACATGGATCCGGCGCATCGCAGCGCCCTTCGCCCTGGTCACGTTCACCTCTCTCAAGTAGTCGAATGCCCTCAGTAGTTAGGCCTGAAGACTTCGAAGCTAAAGTTAGAATCTAAAGAGTACACACCGAAGGACTTCAACGCCAAGCAGGTCCATGCCATACTTCGCCCTATGGGCGACACCCCAGGCAGCCCCGGCGAGCCGACCCTCGAAGAGCAGATCGCCGCCTACCAGCGCGAGTTCCAGGACCTCGACCCCCAGGTCGAGCAGATCGTCTCGGCGCTGTCCCGCCTGAACCGCCGTATGAACGTCGCCTACGGCCGCCAGACCGCCGCCCTCGGCATCAGCAACGCCGAGTGGGAGGTCCTCAAGGCCCTCGTCCTCTCCGGTGCTCCCTACCGCCTGGGCCCCAGCGACCTCGCCAAGCGCCTCGGCCTGACGCCGGCCGCGATGACCCACCGGATCGACCGCATGGTCACCGAAGGACTGGTCACCCGGGAGCGCGACGAGTCCAACCGCGTCCGCGTGATCGTCGAGCTCACCGGGGAGGGCCGGGAGAAGTGGCTGGAGGCGATGCGTCTCGCCACGGTCTTCGAGGAGGACCTGCTCCAGGACCTGTCACAGAAGGACCGCACCGCCCTCGGCGACGTCCTCACCCGCCTCCTGCGCAGGGTGGAGGACGCCCAGCCGGACGCCGGCGGACGCCTCAGCGACCTGGACTGATGCCGCCACAAAAGATCTTGACAGGCGACGCTTGACAGCCCTCTGTCCGCTGCGTAGAGTTCTTCGGGTTGCCGCGGAGCCGTAACGGTTCTTCGACGACACCTCCGCCGCATCAGCGGCACCACAAACCACTAGCAAGATCTCCCAGCGGGATTGAATTCGGCGTGCCCGAATTAATTTCGATATGGGTCCGGCAGCTCGATTAGGAGCTGACCGGGAGGATCCGCTAAGGTTTGAGACGTCGGAACGGCCCGAGTGGCCGCGAGGACAACCCTCTCTGACTGGGAGTCAGGCCCGAAAGGATCTGATAGAGTCGGAACCGCCGGAAAGGGAAACGCGAGAGCGGGAACCTGGAAAGCACCGAGGAAAT